>PBOL01000003.1 GCA_002725315.1 Methanobacteriota archaeon
CTAGGCTGATTGTCAGGTTGTAGTAGACATCGAAACCCGAATAGTCGTTAACTCGGTAGTATACAGTGGACCCCCCCACGGAAGAGGAGTTACCGGATGCCGTCTCGGGGTTGTCGTATCCAGCGCCGCTGTCCAGGATGCTTCCCGATGAAGAGTACAGGTAAAGGTCGAGGTCGGCCGATGAGTTTCCCCATGACAGGGACGCCCACGAAGTCCAGTTTGCGGGGACGTCCACGGAGTAGTAGTCCGTAGAGTCCCAGTTCTCGTCTACCCAACCAGAGAAGGTCGACTGGTTTCCAGTCATGTTTAGGGCCAGCGCCGTACCCAGGGTGTCACCGGCATCCCCGCCGGAGCCCGCATCGTCCTGGGATGAGCCGGGCTGTCCGGAAGTAGAGAATAGAGAGATGGTCAGGTTGTAGTATCCCTCGTCACCAGTAGAGGAGGTGGGAGAGGGGGTGATGATTCGGATGAACACACTGTCCCCTGCAACGGTGGTCCCATTGCTGGTTACCTCGTATGGTGCCGAGTAGTCGTTGGTGATGTAGTAAGTCGCCGTTGACTCGATGAGGGCGAGTTGGGTATTGGAGGAGGTTCCGTTGGGGAAGCTCATCGATGCGTAAATCCCATGGTCGGCTGGGATTGAAATGTTGTACCAGTCCTGATTGTCCCATGACTCGGAAATCCATCCGGATACGGTTTGGTTCGTGCTGGTCAGGTATGTGGCTGTGGAAGACGAGTCGCCGGCATCGCCTCCGGTGCCTGCATCGTCCTGCGGAGGACCCTGCGGTTCCGCGAATACCCAGATATCAAGCGTGTAGCCACCCGATCCGGTGAATGCGTCCACCCAAAGGGTGACTGTGGTCCCACCGATGCTGGTGCCGTTGGAGGATACATTCTCGTTCGGGTCAGCGTACCAAGAGTAGTCTATTGCTGATCCAGAGGAGTCATACAGGTACAAGTCGAAGTCGTTAGAAGTACTGTATCCGTGTAGGCTCGCCGCCAGAGCGGTACCATTCGGCATCTGTATCGAGTACCAGTCCTCGTCGCCGCTGGTCAGGTTTCCGTAGTATGTGGCGTTTGATGCTGGCAGTGAGGTGGCTGCGGTGCTGGAGTCCCCTGCATCACCGCCCGTCCCAGCGTCATCGTCTGCCAATGAGGGAGTGGACAGGAGGCTCAGAACCAATATCGCCACAACAAATCTTGCCCCACTTTCGCGTGCCATTGTGTTGTGTCCGTACGTGCGCGAGACTTGAAGGTTGGTGAAAAATGGTGTAGAAAATGCACCGCGCGCGAGTGCATCGGTTTGGGCCGGCAATCTAGTAGTCGTAGAAGCCCGAGCCCGACTTCCTCCCCAGTTTGCCCTGATCGACCATGTCATTCAACAATCGGGCGGGTTCGTACTTGTCGTCACCGAATCCTTCGTGCAGTACCCCCATGATGTGGAGGACGGTGTCCAGGCCTATCAGGTCAGCCAGGGCAAGCGGACCTATTGGGTGATTCATTCCCAGTTTCATTATTCCATCAATGGCAGCGGGTTCGGCCACGCCCTCTTCCAATGTCAGGATTGCCTCGTTGATCATGGGGCACAATATCCGGTTACTCACGAAGCCGGGAGAGTCCATGCAGGAGAGAGGGGTTTTGCCCATCCTCTCCGAGGCCTCGATCACCGATGAGGTGACCTCCCGGGAGGTTTCGCTGCCATTGATTATCTCGACCAGCTTCATAATTGGAACTGGGTTCATGAAGTGCATCCCAATTACCCTATCAGGCCTCGAGGTATGGCTCGCGATGTCGTTTATCGAGATGCTCGAGGTATTGCTGGCGAGAATTGACTCCGGCATACAAATTCCGTCCAATTGCGAAAATGTAGAGTACTTCAGTTCGGGGATCTCGGGGATCGCCTCTACGATTAGGTCGCATGCAGAGAGTTTCTCCAGGCCAATAGCAGTAGAGATGCGGGACTGCGCTTCAGTTGACTCCTCATCAGACATTCGGCCCTTTCCGACCAGCCTCTCGAGGGAGTGCCTGATCGAGGACATTCCCTTGTCCAGGAATTCCTGCTCGACGTCGACCATGATCACAGAGAATCCGCTGCAGGCAGCGACTTGGGCAATTCCGTTGCCCATCTGCCCCGAGCCGACGACCCCTATGCTGGAGATTTCCATGTGCGCCCCAGTGAAGGCTCGGAAATGAGTTTTGGGGAGTCGGCATCGGTGACTAATCGTCGTTCTTGGGACTGAAGATTCGTGCTACGGCCAAGGCAAAAATGGAGATTGAGGATATTCCCGCCCCCACTAGCCACCAGAGCATGGGCCCTGAGCTTCTGGCATCCTCAAGTGCCCATTCGGGCCAGTCCTGCTTCAGAATCTCGATGGAGTAAGTTTGGGTGTTCTTCGCGGGGTCGGTGCTACTTCCCTGAACCAAGTGCTTGCCAGGCTCCGTGGGAATTGTGATATTGATGTAGAACTGGCCCGAGGCGGGGCAGATGAAGTCTCTCGACGAAGATTGGCTCTGGATGTTCACCAGTAGGCCGGGCTCGCAGGTCCCCGAAACTCCCCTGTGCGTGGAAAGTGGGGCCTCTCTGTAGCTATCCTCAGTGAACTCCAGTACCGGGGGCGTCGAGTCTCTTTCCAGTGTGACAGTGTAGGAGTCTGTGCTATTCAGCGAGTCCACCTCGATAATGAAGTCGTTCAGGCCCTCGATCAGCCCCATGCTCAGGGTTACCGTGCCGTTACCTGGCTCAATTATATGGTAATCTTCCGATCCCGCCCGTGACCACCGAATCTCCTGAGTCTCGTGCCTCACGATGACAATTTCTATGCTGTCTAGGGAGACAAGGGCGCCGTTGCTGTCTATGACCGCGGTGTCGTACGTGCTCTCTGGCAGTAGCAGTGTCCTGCACTCGAAGAATCGATTTGTGTTCTCCTGATGAATCGTGGAGTCCGTCGCATGCAGGCAGAACTCGTGTGGCCCTGTGGCGTTCAACTCGAACTCGAACGATCCCGAGGGCCCGAGCGATGCTGGCAGCGCCTCGCCGTCGACTGTGGCGACTACGGTGACCTCCTCGGAGGACCACCAGGAAAGGTTCTGCCTATGCTCTTGGAGGAGCCCATCTAATTCAGGCGCCATGGCCCACGAAATCTGTGGGAGGGTCCTGTCTAGGTACAGGGGCCAGGAAGAGGCGTGGGTGTTTTCGGCCCAGTCGGTCAGCTGCAGTGTCGCGGAGTAGTTTCCATCTCCCACTAGGGTGAAATCGAGGGGTATCGAGGTGATGGTGGTGTTGGGGTAGTACGGCACCCCCTGAATTGGGAATCCTGTGCTCTGGTTGAGGATGGATGGGCTGGTGGCCGAAGTAATGCACTCGACGAAGATGTCGTCATTATCGGTCCCTTCCACAGAAATGCACCATTCCCTGACGTCGGCGGGCATTTCGAAAATTATCTCCCCCCTGGTGATGTTCGCAGGGTGGTTTGTGTCCTCGGGGCTGTAGATGAATCCAACCTGGTCGACCAGCGACAACAGTTCGGTTTGGGAGGGTGGATCGGGGTCAAATGCTACCTGGAAGGATGATTGGGCGGTGTTTCCGGCAGGGTCGGTTGAGTTTACCGTGAAGACGTTCTGAACGCTGTTGTAGTAGAAGAACTCGCTCCCATTGGGGCCCTGGTGAATGCCGGGCTGGGACGTATCAAGAATGATCGAGTGGTTTGCGAATCCGCCCTTTTCCACGACAATCTCAAGGCCATCGACAGTTACTACTGAACCCGGCTCTGTCTGTATTGTGAAGTTGATTACCTGTAGGCTTGAAATCCAGGGAACTCCGGAGACCAGCAGGCTGGGTGCTGTCACGTCGTAGGTGACCGATAGGTACGCCTCGGAGCTCCTTCCCGATGCGTCCGTCACCGAGGCGTGGAAGTCTGAGCGCTGCTCTATTTCTGGGAGGGTCGTGTTCAGCCAGGCCTCCCTCAGCATGGTAGTAGAAGACGAGTTGCCGCTTTCATTCCATGCAGATGTGAGGTTCAGTGCCGTTCCGTTCGTGTCTAGGGCCCATATCGAGTCGATTGGTTGGGATGAGTTGTTTGCGGTTCCCGGCCATGAAAGATCGGATAGGAGGAAGCCGGCCCCGATATCGCGTACATGGAGGTTGATCGGTATCTGCGTGTTTGTCTCCGTGAGGTTTTCCGGGCTTGTGAATGCAATCTCTGGGTCTAGTTCGATGAGTTCGTATTCGTATGGAAGCCTGATCAGTGCCCCGCCTTCCAGCACCAAGTCAATGAAACCCGTCCATGAGCCCTCCCCAGGGGGCCTTTGAAAGCTGATATTCAACTCTAGAGCCCCCTCTGGAACCGAACCACCTAGGACCTGGGAACCAGAAGGCCAGATGCTATTGATTCTGGTCTGGTTGAGGTTTTGGAAGTCTGAGACATTAAGCGATGTCCCGGCTATGACCTCAATGTCGATCCAGAATCTGGCCGACCCCCCATCTACCGACCAACCATGGACAGCCACCCCGTACAATCCGTCTTCGGGTAGTGAAAGTGATATTGACTCGGACGAAGTGCTGCTCCAGGACCTAGTTACCTCCTCCCCGGAGGAGAAGTTTCCATCTCCATCGTCGTCTCGGAACAGGAACAGATCGAGATCAACGCTTTCGTAAGAATCCATGCTGATGCTGAGCTCTGAGGCTTCTTCGACAGAGAAGTTGTGCCACCACGATGCAGTCATCTTGTCGTTTGGGTCATTCTGGAACGCTGTCTGGTTGTCCATAAACAGGGGCATTACCCAGCCGTGCGCGGTTACGGAGTCGACCGGGAGGGGCATTGTCGAGACGACAAGTGCGTTGTCTGTTCCCTCGGACTCTTCCCAGTCGGTGACTGTCCTGCTGAATCCGGAAGACTCGGCGGCGATATATCCAACTGAGATGTTCAGGGGGTTGTCGTTGGAGTCTACCCCATGCAGTGCCGTATGGAGGACCATCTGATGTGTCCCGGGAGTGGATGGGACTACGAATGTCTCCCTCGAGGTCCCAGTGTATGTCCCCCAGTCGTGTCTACCGCTTCCAGCGTGGTTGTTGACTGATCTCTCCTCGATGTAGAATGTTGAGGGCCCGTATGAATCGGGGTCTTCTTCGGAATACTCGTGAGGAGTCTCGGAGAGCCAAAGAACGTCGATATCCGTGAATGGATTGTCATCCCAATCTACATCCAGAATTATTGCGCCATCATCGCCGAGGTCCTCGGGCCACTCCACCGTTAGGAAGCGCCAGTCTCCGCTCTCGGGCCTCCAAGACCACCGCATTGCCCCACTGATCCATGACTCCGTGTATAGGGTCTGATTGGAGACATTTCCATCCAGTGGCTTGGGAACAAGGGAGAAGGGGCCGGTCCAAGGCACGTTAGTAACAACCGGCAGAGTCCATGTTCTGCTGGAGTTGGATTCGCCGTCGGAGAATGTTTCGATTCTGATGCCATGCTGGTGCAAGCCGGGATCTGCATCGCTTGGGACGCTGATGCCCACTTGGACGGAGATATCTGAATTAGCTTGTACCTGGACCGTGTCGGGGACTGAAATCCACTCGTCGTTCTGAATGCCAAATGCAGTCCAATCGACCTCAATGCGGACTGGATCTAGGCCAGATGGTTCGCCCTCGTACCTCCATACGCCTAGCAGGAGTCCGTCTCTGGCGTCTTCGAAGGGCATCCCGACCCTTACTTCGGCCTGTGGGCCATGGGACCACCAGTAGGTGACCTCCTCCAGCTCTTCCGACTCGCTCCACTCTGACTCGTCGACCATCCCATCTCCGTCAGAGTCGTTGTGGTACTGGCCATCGCCATCGAAGTCCGACCAACGGAAGACCTCCAAGTACACCCTCTCCATTGAAGAGCGATCGAGATCGTGGTCGAAGGCTTCGTACTGAATGGTGGCTCTAGCCCTGAACTGGACCGTCTCAGGAGGTAGGCGATTGGAGGGATCATCGGAGATGTGGATGGGGATTAGGAGGTCGGGCCTGTCGCTTTGGTAACCGTCCCACGTTTCGTTTTCGCCGCTTCCGGTTCCATTTCCAGTGCTATTCCAAACCAGGACAGAGTGCTCTAGAGGCTGGAATTTCACGGGAGTCAGGTTCGCCTCCACTATCGATTCCCCGGGGTTATTGATGCTAATATCGAATGTCTGGGACTGGCCGGGGAGGATCGAGTTCAAGTTTGCGTCCCTGTGAACGCCGTGGAACCATCCGGTGTTCCATTGCGCGGGAGATAGCGACCATGTTCCGCCTTCGCCCTCAAGGGTCCTCACTGCTCTGGATGCGTTCATCCACCCCCCTCCTTGGACGAAGGGCTCGTAGCCCCTGTCGTCGGCTGTAGATAGCACGAAGTCCCTTAGTTCCTGGGAACCGGGATGGTTTCCCCGATTCTCATGCCACGCCTCCTCCACTATGGCCAGTAGCCCGGCGACAACTGGGGTAGCGAGGCTGGTACCCCCCCAGGTAGTCCAAGCGTCGTTTGCGTTATCGTAGCTGTTCAGAGGCATGTCACCAGTAGCGGACCAACCGACTGAGACGATGTCAGGATCCATCCTCCCTACGACGTTAGGGCCCCTGTTTGACCAGGGCGCGCTCTGGCCCCAGGAGTCAGAGGACCTGCTACTGAAAGCTCCGACGGAGAAGACCCCGTGAGATGCCCCGGGAACCTTGGTCGTCCCGAAGCCGTGCCCCCCATTTCCTATAGCCACCGCATATGAGGCATTGGAGTTGTAGACCCTAGTTAGCCAGTCCAGGTACAGGGAGTATCCATCTGAGCCCGAGTCGTCCACTGACGAGTATCCGAACGAGAAAGACCCTATATGTGGCTGATCTGGGGTTGAGGGGTCCCCGTCGTACCCTTCGGCAATGAACCTCCAAGCATCCAGGGCATGGCCTCCTGAGTAATGGTTCCCTATCGATGAGATTGTAGCGTTGGGTGCCATTCCGAGGACTCGTCCGTCGTCGATAACACCCTGCGCAGACACAGCGCTTGCGCATAGGGTCCCATGACTCCCCGATTCAAGCATGAATAGGGTAAGATTTCCGGGTCCTGCGACCCTGTCAGAGTAGCCGTGCCTAGCGGAGTAGGTTTTCCCGTAGGGGACGCCGTGCACCCCATCAGAGACCCAGTACACGAGTCCCGCCGAGATATCCCACAGGCCATCGCCGTCCGTATCCCTTCCGGACGTCTCCTCACCGGGCCTCATTGGGGTCTCGTTTCCGAACCATCCATCCCGATCTACATCGGGCCAAACCGTATCATAGCGACCAGGTACAATGTCATCNACCACCAAGATTGGGACATCGCCACCCACTTTGTCCCTCAGCCTAGAGTCGGGGTGCTCACCCAGATGGTACTCCCCGGACAATGATGCGTTGACCCCTGTGATGTTGAGGCCTGAGTCGTCTAGGATGCCATCGCTGTCATTGTCGAAGTCTATGGTCGATGTATCGGCATACCAAGAGTTTGACTGGGGGTAAGCCCCCCCATCTACCATCCAGGTGTACATGCTGTTGTGGTCCAACATCAAAGGCCATCCCGAGTAGTTGGAGTCCTCGAACTCGACCCTAGCCTGGGTACCGTTCAGATCTGGGTGGCCGAAATCCACCCCGGTGTCGGCGACTGCGACAATTAGGCCGTCTCCCGAGTACCCCATCNCCCAGGCATCGTTTGCCCCATGTATTTCTCCGGCCCTAACTGAATCTGGTGCCGGNCCCATGGGGTCTATCCCATATGGCTCTGGAGANCTCTGCGCATCGATAAGTGCGATTACCCCCTCGACTCCGGATAGTTTCTGAAGTAGTATCGAGGGGACCCAGAAGGTCCGGTGTTGGATGCCCTTGGGTACATGGTCGTGATGCAGAAATTTCTCTCCCGGTCCGGATGGTGCCTGCCTCTCCATTGCACCCACTTTCCTTTGCCATGTATCTAGGTNCCCAAGTGAACGAGTAATTGCAGTGACCCAGAGGCTCTCCTGCCCGGAAGAAGCCCTCTCGGAAAGAGACTCGTCTATCCAAGGAATCCCACTACCAAGTTCAGGTGACTGGTCGCTCGAGTTTGCACCAAGAGGATGCATGTGGGAGTCCTCGGTACTTTCTATTGCGTAGGATGGAAATGTCGAGGCGAGGAGCATTGCAAGGGAAACTAGTACCAACCTGGCTCGCACGTACGAACGGTAGTGGAACTAGGCTTGATATTGACGGCTCCGGGTCCCGTCAAATACAAGAGTCGGGACACTAGGCAAGGAGCGGAGTCCCGTAGTGTAGTGGTCCATCATCTCGGGTTTTGGTCCCGGGGACCCTGGTTCGAATCCGGGCGGGACTACCACCCAGTATTGCAGAAGTGGTCACTCTCCGATGACAGTGGGATCGCGGGATAGGTCCTTTGTAATGTTCTTCTGGTGGCTCTCCAAAGTCCCCCCACCAATCTCCAGGAGCTTGGCGTCACGCCACATCCTCTCCACCACGTACTCGCCCACGTACCCATAGCCCCCCATCACCTGGATGGCGCGGTCGGCGATGTTCTTGGCGGCCGTGGTTGCGAACAACTTGACCCCATCCGAGTCGAGCCGGTGACCTGCCTCAGAGAGGTCGATCTGTCGAGCTGTGTCGTAAACGTAAGCGCGCATCGCCCTGTACTCTGACCACGATTCGCCGATGTGGCGTTGAATCTGCCCGAAGTCCCTAATCTGCTTTCCGAAGGCCTCCCTCTCGCTTGCGTAATTGTTCATGTCATTGAGGCAGCGTCTGGCAATTCCGACACTCATGGCTGCTAGACCTATTCGTTCGTGTTCCAGATTCCTCATTAGGTGGATCATGGACTCCCCGGGGGTTCCAACCACATTCTCCGGGGGTACGACGCAATCCTCGAAAACTAGCTCTGCTGTAGTGCTGGCCCTCATACCAAGTTTATCGTGAATCTTCTGTCCCGCGGAGTAACCTTCAGTGCCCCTCTCGACAAGGAAAGTGGT
The DNA here is from genome assembly GCA_002725315.1 of Methanobacteriota archaeon. Taxonomy (GTDB): domain Archaea; phylum Thermoplasmatota; class Poseidoniia; order Poseidoniales; family Thalassarchaeaceae; genus UBA36. The sequence continues at coordinate 8,989 of PBOL01000003.1, forward strand.
TAGCTGGGCTCGGCCTTTGTCGTCGGTCCCCGTTCGTGCGTAGAGCCAGACAACATCTGCGGGCGTCCCGTCCTCATCCAGAATTCCATTGGTAATCCACATCTTTCTCCCATTGATCACCCAAGAACCATCGGAATTCTGCTCGGCGGTTGTCTGCATTCCGAGTACATCCGTGCCATAGTCCGGTTCGCTCATTCCCAAGCAGCCTATCCATTCGCCGCTGCACACTTTGGGAAGGATTCGCTCCTTCTGCTCCGCAGAGCCGCTTCTTGCGAGGTTGTTCACGAATAGCTGGTCGTGGGCCAGGAATGCTAGGCAGAACCCTGGGTCGGAGTATGAGAGTTCCTCGTTCACTATCACTACTGAGGTTGCGTCCATCCCCGCTCCACCGTATTCTGGGGGTACCGTGAGCCCCAGGAGACCCATTTCACCGAGTTTCCGGAACAGTGCCAAGTTGAACCGCTCATCCCTGTCATGCTCCAGAGCCTGTGGCTCTAGCTCCTCGAGGGCGAAGTCGCGGACCATGCTCCTGAGCATGGAGTGCTCCTCCGTGGGATTGGAAAGATCCAGACCTCGCCAGTCTCCATCCATGGCAAGCCCAAGTGTGACTTTCGTATGAGGGATTCGTCGATTGGGGCTTCATTTCCAGAATGCCGACTCTTCCCATGGGAGCCCGAGGGCTATCCCGACGACCTCCAAGACCACGTAGTTCCAAACTAGATAGCCCAGCACAGTGACTGCGAATAGGGCCAGGCTGGTATTTACGACTCTCCTCCTCTCCCTCCTCAGGTCGTCTATATCGCAAATGCCACGGTTCCTGAAGTAGATTACCAAACCGATAATGAGCATGCACAGGGAGACTGCGTACAGGGCGAGCCTCACCCACGAGTAGTACAGATCGTTGGACAGTTCGTTTGCAGCCACGATAGCCGAAGAGCCTGCGAATAGGACCCAGATTACCGAAGGAAGGCAGCACATGCTTGCAGTGAGGGCCGAGGCTGTGGCTATCGCAGCCAGGGGCTTGTTGTCTTCGGACATGATAGCACCTATGGCGTGACTCGTCGGCTGTCCCTGGGGAACGGTATAGCCTCTCTTATGTGATCGGCTCCTGCTAGCCAAGTGCAAACGCGATCAACGCCCAGACCGAACCCACCGTGCGGTACCCCCCCATACCTGCGAATGTCGATGTAGAACTCGTATGGCTCCCTCGGAGTCCCTTCCTCGTCGATTCGCTCTAGAATCTCGTCTTCGGACCACGTCCTCTCGCCCCCGCCGATAATCTCACCGTAACCCTCGGGGGCAAGTAGGTCGTGGCATAGGACGTACTTCGGGTCCTCCGGGTCGGGACGATGGTAGAATGGCTTGGCGATTCGGGGGTAGTGAGTAAGGAAGTGGGGCACCTCGAAGTCATCTGTGAGGATCTTCTCCTTGGAATAGTCTAGGTCTTGGCCCCACTCGATTTCGACGCCCTTTGACTGTAGTGCATCGACGGCTTCGTCATACCTCATTCTAGGGTATGGGGAGTCAGCAAAACCGGCAATAACTTCCAGGTCCCTTCCTAATTCGCTCAGCTCCTCGGACCTCTCGTCTAGCATCTTCCTAGCGATGTGCCTGACAACGCCCTCCCCATGTTCCATTACTTCTTCGTTGGAAGCCCATGCAATCTCCATCTCGGCATGCCAGAATTCCGTCAGATGCCTCCTTGTTCGACTCTTCTCGGCTCGGAATGAAGGGGCCATTGTGTAGAGCCTCTCAAGGGCTGGCATCGCGGCCTCGGCGTAGAGTTGCCAAGACTGTGTAAGGTACGCCTTGCGACCGAAGTATGGCACCTCGAATAGAGTGCTGCCGCCCTCAACGGCCCCGGCTACGAAGTTTGGGGCCTGGTACTCGATGAAATCCCGGTCTCGAAAGTACGAGTGTATAGCGCCAAATACTGTGCTCCTCAGTTTCAGCATCGTTGTCATCCGGCTTGTTCGGAGGTACAGGTGGCGGTTGTCCAGAAGGAACTCTGTCTCGCCACCGTCGGCCTCGGTCATGGCGGACTCGGTGATTGGAAATGGCCTGTCGGGGTTCACTGGGCCTACTACCTCGGCAGACTCGACCTGCAGCTCATGGCCGTGCTCCCTGTCTGTGGACTCCACTCGACCTCGGACGATCATGCTAGACTCGATCAATGCATTTGCGACATCATCGAAGCAGGAGTCCCCCACTACATCCTTCTTGACTACGCATTGCACTATCCCAGTGGAGTCCCTTAGGACCACAAACTGGATTTTTTTGCCGCCCCCCCTAGTCCGGTGGACCCAGCCTTTGAGTTCCACTTCCTCGCCATCGTGGACCCCTGACCTCACGTCACCAATCCAGTATTGCTTAGCCATGGCTATCCCGCGACTGCCCGACGGTAGCCTATCGGTTATGAAACCTAGACCGTTTGGTGACCCCAAATGGCGGGTCTGACGGGGTTCGAACCCGCGACCGCCCGGTTAAGAGCCGGGTGCTCTACCTGACTAAGCTACAGACCCAGCCTCGCATTGGCAGGTTCCCTTTAACGACAACGGATGCCTAGAGTCGGCCATCGGGCTTGACCAGGGTCGTCACCCCATCATTCGAAGCAACCACTACTGCATCGCATATCCCCACAAAAAGCCCCACTTCGACGACGCCCTCAATTCCCCTAAGTTCCATCTCCAGTGCCTTTGGGTCGTATATTGTCGGGCCGAAGGCGCAGTCGAGAATGTTGCCGCCGTTGTCAGTCACGTATGCGGAGTCACGACCCCCTCTAAGTTGCACTTCACCAGGGCAAATCAAAGAGATCCTCTGCCTAGCCGCCTNCCACATCGATTCATCGACCTCGATAGGAAGGTCGAACCCACCTAGTGTTTCGACGCGTTTCGTGTCATCGGCCACCACCACCATGGCCCTTGAGGCCAGTGCGACTATCTTCTCCCTGGTTAACGCCCCGCCACCTCCCTTTATCAGATCGAAGCGAGTATCGAACTCGTCCGCTCCGTCGATTGTAAGATCAATTTCTTCGGCCTTATCGATGGTAACCAGTGGGATCCCCAGTGACTCGGCGAGTTCCCTGGTGGACTCGCTGGTCGGTACACCGGACACCGTNATTCCCTCGTCGTCAATCATCCGAGCTATCTCGATAATGGAGTACCGCACTGTTGAACCAGTGCCAAGTCCCAGTACCATTCCGTCTTCNACGAATCGGCAGGCCTNAATGCCTGCCTTCTGCTTGAGNTCTTCGACGCCGAACATGGGCCTCGGAGGGTTCGGACGTGCATCATGGTTGCCCTATGCAATCCGGTGGGTTCTTCCCATATGGTGCATACGGGCACCCGAGGGAGCAGGAGGGTCGCTGACAGTGTACGACACTGAGGAAAGTCCCCTCTCCGCGATGCAGGCGTCCCGTCTCAAGACGGGGGTCCGGGAGGGCCGGCTCTGCAGCAGAAACGAACCATGCCAGGTGTACGATGAACCCGAGAGGGAGAGGTTCCCTGCGCATGGCTGGAACGGGCAACCACGCCGGAGCAAGTCCAAGCAGGTCCGTAATGCATCGACAGGACCGGGTAGGATGCAAAGTTGAATGCGACCAGCCGAAAGGTGAACAGAAAGGGGCTTACTCCCTGCACCCTCGCCATACTAGGTCAGTCTATGACTACNGCATCCATCACCGAGGATTCACCTAGAGAACCGCTCTCGTGGAAATCCTGCCAAGTTCCGACGCTGCCCCTGAATGCATGGGAAAGCGAGTGGTAGGCCACGATCATAGAGGGGAGCAGAATCGAGCTTGCCAATAGGGCGAAAACCAGCAATAGCATCATGAGTACGAAGAAGTTCTGAAGCCCCGGAACCGAGACGAAAAGGCCAGCGGATAGCCCGGCACAGGTGGTTGCGGTTGTCTCGAATATCGTATGTCCCGTCCTGGAGACTGAAAGGTGGATTCCCGCGGGACTCTCCCGCTCCTCCTTAATTCGGTCGATGATGTGAATTGAGTCGTCGACGCCAATGCCGAACACCAGNGTGCCAATCATCGCCGTGAANACATTGACGTTGACCGCTCCACCCTTCATCAGGATGGGTTGCCAAAGAACCACAACGCCAACAGCGGTCATGGTGAAGAGAGCCAGTCTGGGGGACCTGAATAGAACGGTCATCGCTAGTAGCAGTATTCCCATCGTGGCAATCGTCGTATCCGACTGGGCGTCGTGTATCCCCTTGTTGATGTCTAAGGAAACCGGCAGCCCCCCNGTCAGAAGGGAGTTNGCGACCCCATCTATTCCTAGCGAGTAGCACCTAAGTGGCCCGGAACAGCCATCGCCGTCCAAGTGGCCGTCGATTGTTTCCCTCAATCCCCCAGCAACTCCGAGATTGATGTATGGCTGGTTCACGTACACCAGGGTCTTTGTCTCCCCCTGGCCCTGATCCGCATTCATCAGCATTGACCTTACTTCTGGGCTGAGTGTGTCGAATGCTATGTTCACCATGTCTTCTCTGCTGCTGACGGAGTATATCCAGCAGTCTGGCCTCANTGGATTGGTGGATTCATCCCAGCACTCGTCATGAATGAGTTCCCAGAGGCTCTGGTCGTATAGTTGCAGGTTCTCAACCTCCAGATCNACGTGNACTGCCTTCAGAATGTCNACTAGACTAATTGTGGTAGTATTCGCAACATTGTCAATCTTCATGACCTGCATCACTTCAATTGCATCCAAAATCGGGAGGTCGCGAATCGGGGCAGTGTCGTTCTGGCGGCCTCTTTCNGTGGCATCGACAATGAACATGTTTGTCTGNCCCCCTTCGAAAACGATGCTGTACTCTCGGAGGGCCTCGTAGGACTCCAGNCCCGGGGGGACTTCGTCAGAGGCACCGGTGATGTCCTTCCCCAGTTCCTCCTTGAACCAGTCAATGCCCACTGCGGTGAAAATTCCAGAGACCAAGATGACGAGTATCCACGAGTTCAATGGGACCCTGCCGATTGATTCCCAAATTTCCTCTATCAATGAGAAGGTGATCGTGGTCGCAATTGTGAATCCCAGAATGAGTGAACCCCCCGTAGTTAGCGGGGCGAAAAGGCTCACTCTGCTAGATAGGAATAGCAAGGTACCGGAGATGAGGCTGGTCACTAGGATGAAGAATAGGACGCTGTTGATTCCTAGAATGGTGCCAAATACGTCGTTTGCGGTAACTACGTCGTCACCAGAGATCTTGGATTCCGGCTTATCGGCCCTCTCCTTCTGTAGCCTGTTTCGCCTTGCAACGTCCTTGTTGCGGGCTTTGATGAAGTCTGTCGATTCACCCTTCCTGTAGCGAAGCAGCTCGATGAGCGCGGGAACCATCAGCATGGATAGGAAGAAAGTGCTCGAGATTCCAAGAAGGAGGGTCACTCCTACTGTTCGCATTGGTCGAATGGGGACCAATTGGGGCCANGTCAAGACACTGAATCCAATGATTGTGGTGAGTGCGGAAAGGAAGATTGCGTTGCCCGTGGTCATTGCTGACCTTACTGTAGCCGTTAGGCTGACCAACGGTTCGAAGGGTTCGGGCTCAGCATCGCTGGGACTGCCTCTGAGAATCTCATTTCTGTTCTCCTCTATCCTATTTGTTAGGTGAAGGGNATAGTCTACTCCGAGGCCGACTAGAATTGGCCCGGCAGAAATGATCATCGGGGTAAGTTCAATGTCCAATATGACAGTCGACCCGAACGTGATTGCAAGGCTCATCGCAATAGGGAGNCCGCAAATCACAATCACCTTCCANCTTCGGTGTAGTATCAGCATGGTCAGAGCGACCAATAGGAGGCTGACGGGCAACATCACGTCAACAAGTTGGTCGTAGATTTCGTCAGAAACGTCATGCAAGACCGGTGTCAGGCCCGTCACCGTCACGGCTCTCCTCTGGGGAATNACATCCAATCTCTCGGGATCCATTGTCCAGACTGCGTTCTCGTAGTACCTCGTGCANATCTCGCACTCATCAACCGTGGCCGANTCNAGCAAATTGCCTGCATGGGAAATGAATGCCTTGTGGTCCTTTACCCAGCCGTCCTTCTTGTCGTACCTGTCANTAATGTCNGTATTGGCCATATCGAAAGATATGCCCATGATGACCACTCCCGTGTCCCATATCCCATCGCCGTTAGTATCCCTGACGAAGTTGGAGATGAGTGCTCCCGCATCCTCCACATACCGGTCCACCCTTTCCTGTGCACCGTCGCCCTGGGGGATTGAGTAGCCTTCGTTGGGNTTCATCGAGGAAATGGCGCAACTGCCGTCTGAGCCGGGAATGCCGTACTTCTCGACGGCGCATGAGAAGCGATAGTCGGTAGAGTTGGCCTCCTTGATTATCTGNGCAGGCGAGAGGACCCAGACNACCCCATCGCACCCGCTGTCTGGAGCGGAGCATGCAAGAGAACCACGATCCTCCTTGTTGAAATCGAGGCCNTGCTTCAATACGCCATTTCCCTTGTTGTTGTCATCCCCCTCTATCCAAGAAATCTGCGAGAGGATTTCGACGTCTGTAATGTTCTCAGAGCCGCTTTCGCTTCCTTTGGCGGCATTATTTGTCTGAATGTANAGAATCACGATATCCGTTGACCATTGCTCTCTGACCTCGTTCAGCAATTCGGTGGAGTTAGCGCCATCGGGAAGGTAAATCTCNACATCTCCGTTTATCTGTTGTTCGAAGTCCAAAGCGTCCCTGCCCACTATTGCAGAGACCAATAGTAGNATTATGACCACGGTCCCTGGTGTGCGAAGTATGGCGCTATATGTGAGCTCGGCAGTCCTCTGGACCCCGATGCGGATCGCATCGGAAACGTCGTCTGACAACTGACCGACGGTCTCCACTAGGCCACCCAAGGGACCGGCCATAACCGTCGCACGGGCCTTGCTAATTGGGGAGAGGGCCAGCGTCAGCCTTTCNAAGAACCACGTCCAGAAGAGTATCTCTTCATCCTGCTGCGGGTCNGGAGAGCCGTCCGTCACGCGGCAGGGCCTCGGCGGACAACAAATGAAGCGTTCGGATGAGATTGCAGAGATTGACGTAATTACCATGTCCTAGTGAAATGCGGCTGGTAGGGGTACCGATGGACTCAAGACAGGCGTTTGGTCCGAAAAGGCATGGAGCTAGTGACTGGTGGGGCCGGATTCATCGGCTCGCACCTGGTAGACGCGCTGGTGGAGCGGGGGCTCAGGGTCAGGGTGCTGGACAACTTCAGCAGCGGGAANGAGGGTTTCCTAGCACATCACGANGGCAGCGGAATGGTCGAAATTGTCAGAGGGGACCTCTTGGACAGGGGTGCTCTGGCATCATGCATGGAAGGGGTCAGGACCGTGCACCACATGGCGGCCAATCCCGATATTAGGCTCGGGACGGAGGTCACTGACACTGACTTGGAGCAGGGGACGATAGCGACTTACAACGTCCT
>PBOL01000002.1 GCA_002725315.1 Methanobacteriota archaeon
CCGTCGTTGTCGTCATCCAGATCGATGTCATCTGGCACGAGGTCTCCATCGAAGTCCGGCTTGCATAGGTCGAAGTTGTTCGATGCCATCTGGAGCGTGGATTGGAACTCCGGGCACTGAATCTGCGACTCGGCAAGGTTCTGGTCCACGTAGAATCCGTAGTCTGCAGGAGTGCAAGTTGCCTGCCCCCGAAGTCCCGAATAGTACCCCTTTGTGCAACCAATCTGATCCAGTGAACCGGCAAGAGGGGCACTGTATCCTCGGTCTGCTAGGATGCAAGATGTCTTGGAGGCATTGGGCTGGTATGTTCCTGGGGTACAGGCAATTTCTGCGCTGGACCCATGCCCAAGCACGACGTCTGAGGGAGAGGGGTTGTTTGTGGTACTCCCATCGCCTAGTTGCCCTCCTGAGTTTAGCCCCCAGCACTTTAGCGAAGCATCGTCCAGAATAGCACATGAATGCCTCTGGCCCACGGAAATCGAAAGCGCCTTCTTTCCAAGAGGTATCCCGACTGAGGTGGGAATCGACCTATCACTCTGTGTGCCGTCTCCCACTTGCCCTGCTGAGTTACCCCCCCAGCAAGAGACGTTTCCATCATCGAATAGCGCGCACGTGTGGAACGAACCTAACGAAACCTGGGTAGGGGCTTGGGTGTCTAGAAGGCCGACTCCAGCCGGAGTCCCAGAACTCTGAGAGCCACCATTACCAAATTGGCCATACTCGTTGCTTCCCCAGCAGAACATCGACCCATCGTTCATTCCAACACAAGTATGGAAGGAACCTCCGTCAATGGTGACGGCCGAACTGTTGCTGGGGATTGCAACCTCAGTCGCTGTCAAACTGTCTTCCTGGCCGCCATTACCAATTTGGCCGTGCCAATTGTCCCCCCAACACATCACGGTCCTGCCCACCATGATCGCACAGGTGTGGTATGCCCCAGCAGATATCGATATCGCCTCGCCCGAGTCACCTAGAGTTGCCGAAACCGGGCTCTTTCTGTTCCTAGTCGATCCGTCTCCAAGTTGCCCATTGCTGTTCCCGCCCCAGCACTTCACCGTCCTATCGTCTAGGATTGCGCATGTGTGCGATGAGCCAGCTGAAATGGATTCAGCTGTCCTCCCTGGACCTAGGTTTACGCTAACCCCAGTAAGCCTCTCTATGGTGGTGCCGTCACCGAGCTGCCCGAACTCATTGTTGCCCCAGCATCTTACTGTTCCATCGTCTAGTATGGTACAGGTATGGTAGGATCCTGCAGAGATGTCTACCGCCTTCCTCCCTAGCGGCATTGAAACCTTGCTTGGAGTGGAATGCGGAGTTCTTGTTCCATCGCCAAGCTGCCCGAACTCATTGTCGCCCCAGCAACTTATCGAACCGTCGTCAAGAATGGTACAGGTGTGGTATGAGCCACTGGAAACCTGAGTTAGTACGGGGACGCTGTATCCGGCCTGCGAACCAATGCAAGCACTTTCGTCTATTTGTCCGTAGTCAGGGTTGAACTTGCCACCAGGGCAAGGAGTCCCCAATGCCTGCCCATCCAATGAGACATAGTATCCTGGGAGTGCGGGGTCGCAGGAGGTCTTCCCGGTCAGGGGTTGGAATGTTCCAGCATCACACGGGGTGTCGCTAGTGGCACCACTGGAGTCCACGTAATGACCCGCCCTTGCCGGAGTCATCAAAGTGTTACCCCATCCACTAACGAAGAATCCCTCAGAAGCCGGGTTGCAGACGAATCTGCCATATTCTCCGGGACTGCAGTTTGCAGCCTTGGTGGGGTTGTCGGGGAACGAATCTTCACCCGAAGGAAAACCATCGTGGTCTGCATCATCGGGTACGCCCACCTCGAAGATGTTCAGACTTGAATCTCCGTCCAAGTCTCTTTCCGCTGAGGCAACGTAGGTCCATCTGGGGACTTCAAATTCGCTCGGCGAAGACCCGATGGCAAGCGTCCCCGATCCATGACCTCCCCAGCAACTTAGTAGGTCATCGCTCAAAACAGCGCACGAATGTGAGTTCCCTATGGCTACCGAGGTTGCACCACGGACATACCCCAGGTCTAATGTCAATGGCGAGGAAACAGAGTCCGAGGTGTTGCCATCTCCGACCTGGCCCATAGCACTGCCACCCCAGCATTTCAGTGCACCCGAGTCATCTATCGCGCACGTGTGCTGATTTCCTAGGTCTATTGAGATGATCGAGGAGAGCACGACTCCTACCGAACTTGCATCGTGCATCTCATTGGTGTTGCCGTATCCTAATTGTCCCTTATCATTGGCGCCCCAGCATTTCAGGCTAGAGTCTTCCAGGATTGCGCAGGTATGTGCCCCTCCCGAGGAAACGGCTACAGTGTTCCCTCCCGTGGTTACAGAGGCTGGGGAGTTGCTGGATGAAGGGGTTGACCCTATTCCAAGTTGCCCATTGGAGTTGCTTCCCCAACAGCTAACGCTCCAGTCATCTAGAACAGCACAGGTATGTTGCCCCCCTGCAGATACTGCTAGTACCTTGCTCCCGCTAAAGTCAACAGGTACCGGACTGCTCCTATGGGAATTGGACCCATCGCCTAGTTGACCGTCGTCGTTTCTACCCCAGCATTCAAGGCTTGCATCGTCCAGAATCGCACAGCTATGCCACTTTCCAGAGGAAACTTGTACGGGAACACCTGAGAGGCCGACCGACACTGGGGAACTGGACTGTGTCGTTGACCCATCGCCGAGCTGCCCGTAGCTGTTGTCACCCCAGCACTTTAGCGAAGCATCGTCCAGAACCGCACAGGTATGCCGTTGTCCAGAACTTACTGAAATAGCCATTCTTCCGGAGTCGAGGCCGACCTCGGTAAGCGTCAATCTGTCCACTTGTGTCCCGTCACCGAGCTGCCCGAACTCATTGTCGCCCCAGCAATTGAGGGATGAGTCATCGTAAATCGCGCAGAAGTGATTTCCTCCGGTTGACAGGGTTGACTCTGTGAAGACGGAGCCCGCCTGGAATCCTGCTACATTCAGGCTCAGTGCGTCCTTAACCGGAGTTCTCATGTCCTCCAGAATCCCTGCGCTTGAGGCAACGTAGTAAGTCTGGGCGTGCGGGACGTTCTCCCCTTCGATCAGTACTTCCCAGTCCCCTCCAGCGGGGCTCTCCACTGTGACTCCAACCAGATTGTTAATGTCGTCGTTGGTGTATGGGACAGTATCCCCACTAGGGTCCTTCAGAATGATGTCGAGGTCGTTTACCAGTTGTTTAGCATTAAACGGTGAGTTCGAGTCGTGATCGTTCCATGAGAGGACTACTCTGAGTTCTGGGAGTCCGACTGGGACAGTCAGTTTGATCGAGTGCCTTTCTCCAGTGGTGATTTCTATGCCGTCAAGGTAACTGCTATTTACGGCACCCTGAACATCCAGTCTGCCCCATCCCTCGTGGTTGTTGGGCGCTTGTTCCTGAGCCCCATTCTTGCCGTCTCCCGATCCGCAAGATGTACAGAATGTGGTGTACTGCCCATTCATGTCGTGGGCCCCGGCGATTAGGATGGCTTTGACCATCGCAGATGCGGGGTCGTTAGAGCTAGTATACTGGTCCGTGTAGCTAAGGTCGTTGAGGTGCTCAAGAATCAATGCAGTTGAACCAGCAGTAATCGGGGTCGCCATTGATGTACCCTGGTTCACGCAGTAATCGGTTCCCCCTGCCCAGGGGGAGCCCTGTCCACACTCGGTCGCGTCTGCTGATGCAGTTGAAATGATGAAAGTCCCAGGGGCGGAAATGTCGGGCTTGGTCCTCCCGTCGTTAGTTGGCCCTCTGTTTGAGAAGGGGGCCATCCCCTCGGGGTTGTCGTTAGTGTTGTCGGAGTTGATTGGATGGGCGTAATTTGACCCCCAAACGCCACCGAATCCGGGCCTGAAGTTTTCAGAAGCCCCAACTGAGATGATGTTCTTTGCGGTTGCCTGCCTGTTCATTCGGCCCAAATCAATCTCTCCGTTGGCGTTCGTGTCACGGCCATCGTTGCCCATGGCGTAGAGTATGACCATGTCATCCATCGAATAGGCTGATTGGTCTATCTTGTACGCTTCATTGTCATAGTAGTTTTGATTACTGCCGTGGGGTGGATATCCCCAAGAGTTTGTGTGCACCCTTGCCCCGGAGTCGTATGCGGGTTGGAAGAAGTCGTTTTGCAGGTCTGATGGATCATATAGGCCACCCCCACTCGAATCTATACATTGTAAGGATTGCATGTATAGGTGGGCTTCTGGGGCCATCCCAGCATGGTTGCTGCCTGGTTCTGAGGTTGCTCCAGAGCCTAGGACAGAGCCAGCCACATGTGTGCCGTGCCCGTTGTAGTCGTTAGGACCATCATCAGCGCAAGCCCCATGGAACGACTCCACGTGAGCGATTCTCCCGTAGAAGTCCGGGTGAATCCCACTGGCCAGGCTATTCACTGCGTTGCAGGCCGATATCCCACTGCACTCCGAAGACACGTCAAGACCAGAGTCACCGACTGCAACTGTAATTCCAGAACCCGTCAGGCCAAGTTGGGCTGGGTCCCTGGCCCAGTCCACGTTGATGATGTTCGCAGCCTCTTGGTTGTCAAGAGATGCCGGGTAGTGGGGTTGGATCCACTCGACGAAGTCCTGCTGTGATAGCCATGCTATTCCCTTCTCGTCCGTCAACGCAGTCGCGAATCTATCAGCGTAGAGCTCTGTAACTTCTAAGGGTCCAGCCATCAGGTCCTCGAAATGGCCGTCCCCGGAAAGAAGGATGGAGACAACGAAATTATCTCCAACCATTAACTCCTCGCCACCAATTATCTCTCCATTGACTAGTGGTAACACGTCTGGCGCTATCTTGTCGGTCGGATCAGGCCTGAACAGACCAATGATCCCCAGCTCCATCAGCGTGCCAATCGCCAGTTCGGGGACGTTACAGTGGAATCCTTGGGGTGGAACGTAGGTCTGGCACTCCATCCCTGCCTCAGCGAGTTCAATCCACCAATCGCTTGGAAGGGGGTAATCGTGCCCAATTACGTGCCAGCCAGATACCAACCTCTCCCCCGTCTGCTGCTGCCATTCATCCAGAGGGACATAGGTTGCTTTCCTGTGGTAAAGCAACGCCTCTCCCACTCCGATATCAGAACTTTCCCAGCCTCTGGATGGATCTTCATGCATCGGAAATCCCAATTCGATTGTGGGTTTCGCCTCTTCAATTTCTCTCTCCATTCCCAGAGCAGAGAACGAGATAACTGTGGGCACCAGCATAACTGCAACGAGGAGCAAGGAGACCCGCGCCCGCGCCCCGGTTCCACTAGGCATGGTCCTCCTACTATGTAGGAGGACATTAAAATTGCCTTCATGGACACAAGAAATTGGTAGGGGAATGGAAAAATACACCATGAACGAAGATTGTGATTTTCTACTTATTGAGGAAAATTGCAAACAACCAATATACCACCCCTTCTCTCTGCCGAATGTGTCCAGCGTAGTCAGTGACTCTTCCGATGAGGCAGGGCATGACGATGACGAAGTGAGCGGCGAAATCACAGATTTGCCGAGCATTACAGAGGACCACTCGGAACGTGTCGATCAGGAATTATTGAGAATAAGGGAGAGGCGCGAGAATCCGGGTAAGAGCTTCTTGGTAAACTCGATAGTTCCAAGGAAATTCGAGGACTATACGTTGGTTTTTGGCCTAATTTCTGGAATAGTTTTCTTCGGCCTGATTTTCATAGCATCCTCCGGACTTGTGTTCGGGGATTCAATCACAATCGATGAGACCCTTTCGGGAACTCCGCTGGATCCTTCTGAATGCGTAGACAAGAGGGATGAGATTTGGTTTGAGACTTGGGTAGACCAGGATCAGAATCTACAGATCAGAAGCAACAACGTTGACCACGAATCTTCTTCAGCAATATTTGTTTCAATATGGAATCAAACTGAGGGCTATGAACTGAAGATTGAAGCAGAAACTGCAGAGGGTGGAATTGGGGATATTTCAACTGAGATAGAGAATGAAGATCTCGAAGACGGCTCTTTCCTCATCTTGGTTCAGATATACGCATGGCCAGATGATAATTCAGACCTATCAAACCGTTCTTTTGCCCAACTCTCGGAACTGGTCCAATCCAATCAACATGAGACCTACTCCTCGAAAGACTTCGACATTTCCATTGACACAGTGAAGTCATCGTCATTGTTCGGCTCGGGCGATTTCCACAGGGAGATTGAGTTGTTCGATGATGGCATCAGGGCCTGCTTCACAATTCAGAAGATGGGGGCTTGGGGTTGGGGCCTGATGGCAGCCGAGTGGTTCGGGGGGAGGGAAACTGCAATGTTGACAGGAGGGAACGCGAATGTCCCACCCTGGTACATGGCCATGGTTTCCCTTGGTATGTCCATTTTCTTCCTTTGTGTTCAATACCCCCTAATGCATAGGCTGTACCATAGAGAATCTGATGACCTATTATCCAGTGAGCAGATGTCTAGATTGATTGAGAATACCATAGAGTCAGCGAGCGATCGGCTACATATCCGTCCAGACTACGACTCACTCAGGGTCCAGGATCGCCCAATATCTGTGGATGTATTTGTCAAATATCGGACAACACGGAGGACAATTGCCAACCCAATCGAGGTAAAGGGGACGATAATCAAGGATATCCTGTCCGAATTTCGAATCTTCGGAGAGATGAGGCCCCTTCAGATAAAGGCCGTATGTTCCGACGGAATCCACGATGACAATCCCAAACAAGACTTCGAACTCATGTCAGAGGACTGGCCCAACGCTCCATTAGCCGAGGACTATAGCAAGTTCTTCGAGACAATTGGGAGGTTTGGTAACCTAGAGGAATCCTTCCGCGAAAGCATGAATCGGTGGTTCAAGAAGAATGACGTGGCAGACTACGGATCGGCAATAATGGCAGACGAGGAGGCGGTATTCGTCAGAGTGATATACAGGCCAATAACGAAATTCGCATATTTCTTGTTCAAGCCAACATACCACCATCTCCAAGGGGATTTACGAGAACAACTAGGAAGAGATTTGGAGGCCTATCTCGAGGGAAGGATACTTGTCGTGAGTGCCAGAAATGAGAAGTCTACTTTGGGAGATAGAGCAGTTGCAGGAAGGGTTGAGCAGTCAATTTCGAAGAGTGAACGCCCATCGAGATTTCTTCGGCTTCTGGGAAGGATACCAATTTTCGGAAGTAGGGCAAGCTCCTGGGTAGAAACCAGTCAGAATGGAATGGATGACTCGGAGGAACTTGTCGGGGAAGCGATGGTTGCTAAGCGAGGAGGAATCCCTGGGGCACTACTACAGAATCCATTCATGGGCGACATTCTTTCTTCAGTGGAATATGTGGCCCAGAAAAATCGCTCAAGGATAGATAGGTATGGGTTCTGGGGGCTGATCGTTTTCGTTTGGATACCATTCATGGCAAGTGGAGTTCTAGTAGGGGCTATGCTCGGGCTGGTCGCCCGAATGCGTTTCCAACGGGTGCTGGCAGCGTGCTTCATTGGTGGAACCGCAGCATCAATCACCTGGGCATACACTGCCCGCGGGATCATCGAGGTAATGGAGAGATATCACGCCGAAGCCCTAATTCCATTCATTATCCTTCTAGCGATTATTTTTACTTGGCTGAAGATACGAGATAATAAGAGGCATAGGAGGGAGGAACTCTTCCGCGACTCAATGGCCTTCTTTGCAGGGGCCAGTGAATCATGAAATGGGCCCAAAAATACAACAGAAAGTTGGAGACGAGAAAATGAAATTGGTAGAGATGTCCGATATTAAACGCCATTATGCCATGACATCGGGAACTGTGAAAGCCCTGGATGGAATTGACTTGGAAATTGATGAAGGTGAAAGGATAATTCTCCTTGGTCCCTCTGGTTCCGGTAAGACCACCCTTCTGAATTGCCTATCCGCCTTGGACACGCCCACGTCCGGCAAATACATGTTCGATGGGAAGGAAGTCCCAGTGGCGCCAGAAGAAAAGAAGAGGATATTCAGAACTGGTATCGGACACTGGTCATTGAGGCCCATTGATTGGGCGCTAAGCATAGTCTTCGCCCCCGTGGAGTACTTCACTCACTCTAGGCCTAAGGCGAAGGCGAACGAACTCATGACGTCATTCAGGAGGGACAACATCGGATACGTCTTCCAATTCTTCAACCTACTTCAGGATCTGACGGTCCTCGAGAACATCCTCCTCATCCAGGAGCTGGCTGACGGAAGGAATGAGGAGCGAGCACGCCACTTGCTCAAGCTAGTTGGATTAGAGGATGAGGTGGATCGATTCCCCGCAGAGATCAGTGGGGGCCAGCAGCAGAGGGTCGCCATAGCCAGGAGCCTCGCGAAGAGGCCCCGGCTGCTTCTGGGCGACGAGCTAACTGGGAACCTGGACACACAGACCTCAAACACCGTCATGGAGGTCCTAGTCAAGGCATGTGAGGCGGAGGGAATCACCTGCGTGTTCGTAACTCATGACGAGTCACTGGTCGAATACGCCACCAGGGTAGTGAGATTGGATAGCGGAATAATCCTTTCAGACGAGATTGTCGGCTAAGGTGGTTTTTTTGTCTGCGCTACTCACAAAAAGACTCGCTAGGAGCCTCTGGAAAACGAAGCTCAGGCTGACGGCAGTAGTCCTGATGGTGGCAGTAGGNGTCTTCGCAGGAATTTCTTTCGGTACTTATGCCAACTCAACCCAATCGATGTACGCGGATATTTACGAGGATGACGAAGACGGGATCAACCTCCCGGATATTTGGGCTGAGAACACAGTCGGTTTCTGGGAGGGGGAAGACGCCGAATCACTCTGTCAGGAGATTTCCGAAGAATGGCCATCTGANTCAGTCCCAATGAGCTACTGTGAGCCTAGGGTCAGGGTCAGTGGACTAATGTTCGAGTCCGAATCAATAATTCCTGCAATCTGGTATGGCATAGACGAGGGAGTGGTTGACAGGGTTTGGATGCCAGAGGATGACTGCTGTCCTGGAAGGCTCGCCCTCCAGGAGGACGAGATAGTCCTAGATGGGCATGCAGTTGAAGGATTGGGAATAAGTGTCGGCGACAATGTAACCATTGGGGCAGGGCAGGGNAGACTGGACTACCGAGTGGTGGGAATAGGGTACTACTCGTCCCTCCTATACTTCGCTTTAGATGGGTCCATTGTCCCTGCAGAGTCAGGAACATTGGCCTCGGGATATATGTCCGACTCGGGGATGTCCAGACTCACTAATCTGTCCCTAGGGAGTGCTAACCTCCTCCTGATAGACGTCGAAGGTACTCCTGGGTACGACCTTCAGGACACAGATCAGAACGAGGGAGAGGCNCTCAACGTCATTATTGAATCAGTAAACTCAGTCTTGGAGTCGTCTTCTGAATCCCCAGTAATAACCTACGACCGATCCGGCGTTCAATCGGTAGAATTCCTGCGTCAGGACGCCAAAGGGGCTGCTGACACGTTCCCATACATCACCGGGATGCTAGCCATGGTTGCTGGGATCACTATCTTCCTCAGCCTGCAGAGGCTCATACAGTCTCAGTCTAGGGAAATAGCAATTCTCAGAACTCTGGGGATACCTAGGTCGGCAATCATTCCCGGATTCATGGCGGCCCCCCTNGTCATGGGATTAATCGGATCTGCTTTGGGAATACTCCTCGGGGCCTTTTACGGCGGACCAGCCATGGTATCAGTTTACGAGTCTGTTATCGGAATTCCTGCCATAGGATTCTACACAGAAACCTCGCTGATTTTCGAGATTTTCGCGATTACAATGCTCGTTGTCATGNTCTCCGGCATCAGGCCGGCATTGCAGGCCTCGAGTACGCAGCCATTGGAGGTTCTTAGGGGCGAAAACGAAATCAGNCTGTCATCGAGATGGGTACAGGTAGCAACATCCAGGCTCCCCTCAACAATGGGCCTGACGGTCAGGTCAAGCATAAGGAAGCCAGCCCGCATGCTCCTGACTTTCCTAGCAGTCGGACTCTCGATGCTAATCTTCGGAACCATGACCATGATGATGGACTCCATGGACGATATTTTCGGGAATGATGGCATCAACTGGGATGCCCAGGTNAACGTCTTACCAGGAGGGGAGGGGCCCGTCATCGAATGGGCCAATGAGGCGGGGGCAGATTACGAGCAACTCCTAGTTTTCCCAGGGAGTGCTGAGGGTGACGGAAGAATATTCTCGGCATACGGTTTGGACGAATTCTCCACCTCACGTGAGTCCATGATAACGTTGGAAATTTTGGAAGGATCGATACCGGAGAAGGACAGAGATATTCCACAGGTTTTGGTCGATGAGGGGACCATGAAATTCCTGGGATGGGAGGTAGGGGAGACGCACACACTAGTCTTCGGCACCAAGTCCTCCGATGTTGAAATTTCAGGGACCACCTTTGAAATGGCCAGAACGGTGTACTTCCACCGCAACGACCTCTCGAAGATTACGGGCATCGAAGCGACCTCGATCCTCCTCTCACTCCCGGAGCAGGTCGAAGTAGATGGCCACTTGGCGGACCTGTCGGTGGGAATCACCGAGAAGCAGGACCTCATCGACTCCTTCGACGCTCTCAAGGAGTTCCAGAAGGGATTCTTCAACGCTATCATGGCACTGGGGATCCTCATAGCGATCGCCGTNCTGTTCAACACCCTTCTGATGAACCTCTCCGAGAGGGATACAGAGTTGGCCACGCTGAGGGTACTGGGTGCNCCCATCTCCAAGATCAGGATGATGATGCTGGGAGAGAACATAGCAATAGGGCTGATCGGCGGAATCCTAGCAGTGTTCTTCACCGTCCTAATGGCCCAGTCATTCATCGCCTCACTGGTAAACTGGTCGTTTTACTTCACTCTTCAGCCNCAAGCCTCAGCGATATTCGAACTAGTGGGGGTTGTGGTTGTAATCTCCGTCCTCTGNACGCCCTACGGATCTTGGAGGGTCAGTAGGATGAATCTAGTGGAGAAGGTAAAGGACCTATCTCAGTAGGACTTGGCATGCGTGTCGTCACATGGAACCTGAATGGCATCAGGGCGGCACACAGGAAGGGACTCGATGACTTCATTGAGAGGATCGATGCTGACATCATGCTATTCCAAGAAGTAAGGGCACTTCCTGAGCAGATGCCTAAGGAATGGTCCGAGCCAGAGGGTTATGAGGTAATTTGGCACCCAGCAGAGAAGAAGGGTTACTCGGGGGTCATGTCATGCTCGCGAGTCGGGATGGACGAGATAGGGAGAGGGATTGATACTGATCTCGATGAGACTAGGGACCCAGAAGGCCGAGTGCTTGTGACGAAACATGGCAATCTGAGTTGCATCAACATGTATTTGCCAAATGGATCGGCTAGACAGGAGCGTCAGGACTACAAGGATCAGTGGCTGGAAGACATGCTTCTTTGGAGNCAAATATTCCTCGATTCGGATGAACCAGCCCTNCTGTGTGGGGACTTGAATATTGCACATACGGAGGATGACATCTGGGATCCAGTGGGAAACAAGCGCACTTCTGGTTTCTTGGAGCATGAGAGAGAGTGGTTCGACCGGCTCCTCTCAGCTGGATGGCATGATCTTCTGAGGATTCACGTGGGACCGATTAAGGGNCCGTATTCNTGGTGGTCCAACTTTCGGCGTGCTAGGGAGAGAGATAGGGGATGGAGGATCGACTACGTTTTGGCCAATCCTGTTGCAAGGCCGCTGATGAAATCCGCTGAGATATTGCGTGAGGGCGGATTGGTTGTATCGGACCACGCTCCCGTAATTGTAGANCTGAGTATCTAAAACTCTCTTNGTGGGTCAAGACCTGAAACGAGGAAACGCGACCTTTCAAGTGATGAAGCACTGGCGAGCATGCATGGCTGACCTTCTAGCAAGCCGAATCAGCACAATCCTGCCAGGAGGGCGTGGAGTGTGGGTGCCAATGGACCACGGCGCCTCAGCATTCCCGGAATCGGGATTGGAGGATACGGATTCTGCCTTNGATTCCGTAATTGAGGGTGGTGCCGANGCAATTGTCCTGCACAAGGGTTCACTGTCATATCACTCAAGCAGGACCGGATGGGGCAGATTTGTTTGCCATCTCTCNGCATCNACGGTGCATGGTGGAGAGCATTCCCAAGACAAGGTTCTAGTCGGCAATGCTTCAGAGTCACTCTCTCGAGGGGCAATTGGCGTCTCAGCCCAAGTAAACATCGGCGAAGAGTCAGAATCAACGATGATTGAGAGATTTGGAGAGGTTTCTTCTGATGCCTTCAAGCACGAAATGCCAGTGTTGGGGATGTTCTACCCCCGGGGGCCTAACCTAGCCACAGATCCTTCCGATCCAACCAGAGGAGTGGCTCATGCAGCTAGATTGGCTTGGGAACTTGGTTGCAATGTTGTCAAAGTTCCGTGGACTGGGTCTGTGGAATCTTTCAGACTCGTAACCACTTGCGTCCCCATCCCTGTACTGATTTCNGGAGGTTCAGCAAGNACCCCCTTCTCGGAGATATTGGATGTGGTNGAGAAGTCAATAATTGCTGGAGGCTCAGGGGTTTGTATGGGAAGGNGGGTTTTCGGAGCAGAGGACCCTGTTTCCAATGTCAGGGCACTAAGGGCGATTGTACACGACGAAGTTAGTGCATCAGAAGCTTCTAGGCTATTGGGGTGAAAAATGGAGATTTGGCTTGACTCTGTCGGGAGCGAATCTATTGATTCAGCAGACGTCGACAGGATTTGGAATGGAAGCGCAACAGATGTTCACGAGGTGAAAATTGAAGATAGTAGCAGCCAAAAAATGGCTATTTCCAAGATTGGGATGGTTCCATGGCTTCTAATTCGATGCTCCAATTGGACAATGATCCCATTGGAGAATTTGGTTGCCTCTTCTAGAGAATCGGGAACTAGAATTGCCGCTGCAGTAAACAAGGAGGTAGATATCAATGGAACAATTTCAGCGCTCGAACATGGCGTGGATGCCATACTCGTGAGGGAGAATCTACTGGAGCCGGCCTTACTAGCAGCCAGAGAGAAGAGCCCAATTCCTGTTTCGGATGACGTGCAACACCCACAAATCGGCTCTGCGGAAATCATTTCGATAGAAAGTGGCGGTGTCGGAGAGAGGGTTTGCATTGATCTGACTAGCCGACTCAATGAAGGTCAGGGAATTGCTACTGGATCAATTTCCAGAATGCTCTGTATTGTCCATGGGGAAACAATACCTACCGAATTTATTCCAACTAGGCCATTTAGGGTCAATGCAGGCTCAATCCACTCATATGCCCTGATGGCAGATGGAACGACCAAGTACCTTAGCGAGTTGAATGCAGGAGACGAAATTGCCATCCTATCGAGCGAGGGTATTGTCGGCAATGCTGTAATTGGAAGACTAAAGATTGAGAATAGGCCTTTGCTCATTATCAGGTTCAGAGTCGGAAGCGAACAAGGTCAGGTTATCTTACAGCAAGCAGAAACTGTCCGTCTGGTAGCACCTGAAGGTGGTGCCTTGCCCATCACCTCGGCTGCTTCAGGAAACAACATCTCCGTCATGATTGACGAACGTGTGAGGCATATCGGTCAACCACTCGAAGGAAGGGTGAAAGAGAGATGAGTGTCTTGGGTGTAGGAATTGCAAACGGGGGGATATCCCTCCTGCATGCTTTGGGTCTAGGGAAAGGATGCTCTGTCGGAATAGACCTGACAACCCGAGTCTCCATAGTCGAAGGTCCGAATCGAGAGGTATTGGAAGACAAAAAACGGCTACTAGATGCAGTAATCTCCGTATGGACTTCGGAGGGACTCCCCAGCCCCGATGAATATTGCTGGGAGATAGAAAGTAATGTGCCGATTGGCCAGGGCCTAAAGTCTAGTTCGGCACTGGCATGTGCAGCACTCAGGGCCCTGAACTCTGTTTCTTGGACCGGTCTCTCTGACAACGAAATTGCAGATTTGGCAGTGTCTGCGCAGAAGCTTGCAAAATGCACCTTGACAGGTAGCATGGACGATGCATGGGCATCACTTTCTAGCGGTTGGAGATTGGTCGATCCAACGCTACCAGCATCTCAATCAGTGCTTCTGGAGGGGTTAATTGAAGACGGATTGCAAGTGCTGATTGGACTCCGTGGAGGTCGAAAAAACCCTCCCACAATAGAGAATTTCTCAGGGAACAAACATCTCTTTGAGAGGCCACTGGCTTCATTGGTTAGCGGCTCTCCACTGGAGGCCCTTTCTTCGAACGGAATGGCGGTCGCGGCTTCTACAGAAGACTTCGAAGCACTGAGGATTTGTAACCATTCAATAGCTTCAGGCGCAATAGCAGCAGGAGTAAGTGGCTCGGGACCTGCGGTTGCGGTAGTTTGCTACGAAAGCGATTTGAACAAATTGGCCGAACTCTTTTCTGATTGGGGTTTGGGAACAATATGTACCAGATTTTCAGACTCCGAATCTGTCGTTGAGGAGGTGCATTGATGGGAATGGGCATGGGAGAAAAATTCAGAGTAACCCTCTTCGGAGAAAGCCATGGAAAGTGTGTCGGTGCCCTAGTAGAGGGAATCCCTCCGGGCACTCCTCTGGATGCCGAGTCCTTAGCAAGGGATTTGTCATTGAGGAAACCAGGAAGGAAGGGAATGTCTTCACGAAGAGAACTCGATGATTGCGAGATTGTTTCCGGAATTCACGAAGGGAAAGCGACTGGTTGGCCAGTACTAATGCTTGCACGTAACGAGGATGCAAAGCCATCGGATTACGGGTTTCTTCCCGACCACCCCAGACCGGGCCATGCCGATATGGTAGAGGCAATCAGATCCGATGGAAATTATGATCCCAGAGGTGGTGGGTCCCAGTCTGCTAGGCTTACACTGGGCTTAGTCGCTGCAGGAAGTCAAGCTCGTACTCTATTAGATGAGGCAGGATGGACTTGCAAGGCACACCTGCATAGCATTGGACAGATTTTTTCCCGGCCATTGAAGGAATTAGATTACTCTACTGATTTTTCTGAGGGGTCTGCTATGGCCCGATTGAATTGCCACGATCCAGATGTGGTAGGCCAGATGTCGGAATTGTTAGAGTCTGTAAGAATGGACAGGGACACCATTGGGTCTTCTGTTGAATTGATTGTCGATGGGCTCCCCATAGGGGTCGGCGAGCCTTGGTTCGATGGTATTGAACCTTCACTTGCTAGGGGTTTGATGGCCATTCCTGGTGCTAGGGCAGTAGAATTTTCCCATGGCACAGACTCTTCCCTAATGAGGGGTTCAGAGCACAATGATATGTGGATTCCCGGAGAAGACTCCCCCATTCTAGAAGGTGCTGACTCAGGAGATGCCGATGGTTCTCTTGGCGGCCGTTCCACAGGAGCACCGATTCGAGCTATTGTCCATTTCAAACCTCCAAGCAGCCTTC
Organism: Methanobacteriota archaeon; assembly: GCA_002725315.1. Taxonomy (GTDB): domain Archaea; phylum Thermoplasmatota; class Poseidoniia; order Poseidoniales; family Thalassarchaeaceae; genus UBA36. The sequence continues at coordinate 15,362 of PBOL01000002.1, forward strand.
CTCGGGAGCAATTCACTCTTCATCTTCCCAGCAACGAAGTGCGCTCACTCAAAGTCGGAGGAAGGCATGATCCAGTGATTGGGCCCCGTGCTGCACCTGTTGTGGAAGCGGTCGCGATGCTAGTAATATGCGACCTCGGGATGCTCGGCGGCTATCTGGGAAATCAAGACTGACGTTCTGCGTATTGCTGAATCCTCAAAGGCAGGTTTATCGCAAACATTGTTGCAATTATGATGAAAACCAAGATAGTCCCAAGAGCCACACCATATACGCTAGTCAACTCGACGCTTTCCTTTAATCGATTAGCAGCCACAGGATCTAGTATCCCTACAAAAGCTGGAATTATCAGGTTGATGAAGAGTGTCAGCATTGCTACAAAGCCTGCAATCGCCGGTGTCACGCTGAGTGCCCTCGTGTATCTACGGGTAATCCCATTGACGTTCATCACGTACACCTCACCAGTCCTGATTGAGGTATCGAGCATTGAGAACCTGATGATCCCGCTAGATATCTCGACGTACATAACTAGGAAAATCGCGTAGATTATTAGCAGCAACTTTTGGATTGTCTCGTCCTCAGGCAGGAAGCTTAGCCCGTACTCCACCTTGCTCCCTGCGAATCTAATCGTGACTAGGATCATGGCCACGTATGAGGCCAACAAGGCCCTCTGATCTCTTTGAGAAATTCCAAAAAATCCTCCGATCAGTCCGATAAGCATTAGGATCCAGTGAAAAGCCAGCCCTATTGCACCAATTCCCAGAACATTGGAGACCGTGAACCATGCAGTTCCAGAAACAGGCGTTAGCATGAATGTGAGGAAAGTTAGAACAAGGAGAGATGCTGATGACCAGACCTGTAGGGAAACTACCATCCTATCAGGGGGGAGGAACTTCCTGGTTGTCAGAACCGGCCCGCCAAAAATAGTCTCAATCCAGCCTGGAATCTCTACCTCAGGAACTGCATCGTCAGGAATTCCTGTGTCCCTCTTCATGGTCCCTGCTGCCTTAACCCTGCTCGGGGCCGAAGATCTAACGACCTTGCCTTCGTACAGGTGGGAGGTGTCTACTGGCCCCTTTGCTCCATCATCAGCCATCTATTATCACCTCAGAATCCCCTTGCCCCAGCAAGTGCTGTGAAAAGTAGCATATCTGGCTCCCAATCCATCACATAGGCTCCTAAACCACGAAGTTCAGTCATCAGAATGTCTCTCTCAGTCTTCAGAACTTCGTACCCCGTCCTATCGATTCTCCTCGCATCGAACTCAAACTCGAGGCTGCTCGGAGAGAGGACGGTAACCTCGAAATTCCTGGCTCTCAAATCCCTCACTGCATCGATAATTGTAGGGTCGTCCTCTAAGGGAGAAAGGATGATGATGGGGCTTCCTCTGTGGATGTGGGGCATTATCCTGTTTGTTACAATCTTAAGGGGGGTGTTTCCTTTCGCCATCGCCCCTGCGAGTTTTGTCAGAATGATATACAGTTGCTTCTTCCCGGTGTCTCGATCGACTGAGACTATTTCGTCCCCATATACGACCAATCCTACAGAGTCTCTACGCGAAAGGAAGTACTGAGTCAAACTCGCCGCTGCTCTGGTGCTGTATACCAAAGAGTTCCTACTAACCGGACCTGTTTCACTCACGGCTCTACTGTCTACAATCAATATTACATCACTGACTGCATCCCTTTCGAACTCGTTTACCATCATCTTCCCGTCTTGTCTGGCAGTTGCCTTCCAATTCACCTTCTTCATTGGATCTCCGGGGATGTACTCCCTAAGGTTGTAGAAGTTCGATCCTTCCCCTGGATTTCTAATGTTCACTGCACCTGTGAAAATCTTCGGGACCCTGCTCTTAATCATGGCATCCTTGATGTCCTCCATCTTCGGGAAGACTAGGAAATCGTCGTACAGCAATATTTCCTTCTCGTTGTGGAAAAGGCCCAATTCATCCTGTACCCTTATGCAGACCGGGCCAATTGTGTAGAAACCCCTCAATGGAGTCTCTATAGTGTACGAAATCTCCGTTTCTCTCTTGGGACCGATCTCCATAAGGACATAGTTTGCCCCTTTCTTGATCCTCATTACTTCCGGAACTCGATCTCGGAGCTCGAGAACCTTAGCTAACCCAGATCTGTTCTGTATTCTTAGAGTAACATCGATCTCTCCATCCTCGAAGACTCTGGAGGAGGAGGTTTTCCGCATTGCAACAATGCTCTGAAGTTGCACCCCTTCGTCTAGGGTGGAATCCTCAATCCTCTTCCCAGTCGCTGCAACGTCTCCATGAGCGGTTCTCAGAGCCGCCCATGTTAGGAATGATAGCAGTACCACGGCTACAGTTACCAGCTGCTGATTCCGCAAAACCAGTCCTAGGAGGTACATCGCAATCGACAGCGAAGCGAACATCGCTGACTTCCGGCTCCAAGCCATTGCTCCCTACCCCGCACTGCTCAGACTGTCGGGACGTTTGCGGCGTTCTTCCCGTGGAGAATGTCTCTCACTACTTCCCCGGTCTCGAGGCCCTTGATCTGGTGCTCTGGTTTCAGTATAATTCTGTGTGCAACTGCTAACTCTGCGATTGACTTCACATCGTCAGGGGTTACGAAGTCCCTGCCCCTCATAGCAGCTACCGCTCTGCTGGTCTTCAGTAGGGCCTGTGAACCTCGAGGCGAGGAACCGACCAGTACCCGCGGGTCCTCCCTAGTTCGTGCAACTATGTCGACCATGTACTCTCTTACGGACCTGTCTACGTAGACCTCTTCGCAGGACTGCTGCATCTTGACAACAATGCTAGGGTCAGTTACTTTGTTCACCTCGACCTCGTCCTTCTTTCTGTCTATCCTCCTTTGGAGAATTTCGTTCTCGTCGGCCCGGTCTGGATAACCCACCATCATTTTCATCATGAATCTGTCAAGCTGTGCTTCCGGAAGGGGGTATGTCCCTTCCTGCTCTACAGGGTTCTGAGTAGCCATCGTCAGGAAAGGAGCAGGTAGTTTGTGAGTCACTACTCCGATAGTAACTTGCTTCTCCTGCATGGCCTCCAGTAGGGCTGCTTGCGTTTTCGGAGGTGCTCTGTTAATCTCGTCAGAAAGTAGAAGATTGCAGAAAATCGGTCCTGGCTTGAAACTGAACTCTCCCTTCTTCGCATCGTAAATGTTGGTGCCTGTAATGTCTGCAGGAAGAAGATCAGGGGTAAATTGCACACGCTTGAAATCGCACCCTAGGGCATCGGCGAATGTGTTTGTCATCAGAGTCTTTGCTAGGCCAGGAAAATCTTCGAACAGTAGGTTACCGTTCGAAAGAATGTCCACCATCACGTTGTCAATAACATGCGATTTTCCAATGATTACTTTCTGAACTTCAGTGCTAATTGCTTGTCCCATTGCACCTGTCGCTGTCAGTATCTCGTCGACCTTTCTCGAACCTCTAGCCGCTTCTGCCTTCTTTGCAAGAGCAGCATCCTGTCCACCTTGACTTGGTGCTGGCATCCCTTCTGCTGGTTTTGTCTCACTCATTTTTCTCTCTCCATTTATCAGTTATTCTTTCCCCATCGCCTGATGGCCTGCATCAGCTTGCGCAACTCTTGGGGCGAGTACGTGCGGCTTTGGCTATAAGCCAATTCCACGAGGCGAGGATCTCCGATCAACGCCTGAACCTCGGGAGGGAGCATTGTAGCCATCTCATCCCGAGTTAAATCATTGTGAACTCTTACCTTTGTCATCAGTGACTTTCGAACCCTGTCTCTGTATGAGCCCGGCTCGAGTTTATTCGGCCGCTGGTTGAATTTTGTTAAGTCGAACACGTGTCTCCAATTCTCCTTTTCAGGCACAACCATCATTGCAACTAGTAGCAATAATCCGACATTCAGAACCACCAGCCACTTTAGGAATTGGTTCGAGGTTAGAAGAACAACGGTTCCCATCGTTTCGACAAATGGCGCAGAGACGACTCCCGTGATGTGCCTACTCTCGTCGAAGACTACCTGGAAATTCCCCTTGTCGTTCTTTACTTGTGCAGAAAGGTTGGCATTGTCGAATTCCATCATATCATGAACGAGGAGCTTGAAGTATCTCTGGTTTCCAGCCCATTCATTGTTGTTGAGAATCTCCTTTGTCCAGCAGTTGTTCAATGTGTAACCGGCGACTGATTGGCAATCACTGTTCAAACCTCTCTCCATAGCAATGCTCTGATCCCAGAGCATGTTTGAGAAGGCCTCCTCATCCGCAACAAAGACAATGCTTCCGGTGACTTCTAGCTCACCTATGCCGGTTGAGAAGGCACCTCTGCCCTCATTTGGAAGCTCATCGAAAACAGTGATTCCTGGGTAATCAAATCTCATAATTAGCCTCAAGTCACCAGGTGCCGGATTTTCCAAATTGGTTGGGTCCCCATCACCTGCAATGTCGATGAATGCGGAGGATGATGACTTTCCAAGAGACATTATTTCTCTGTGGTCGGGATTTTCTGTATCTCGAAGTAATGGCTCAAATTTCAGACCGGTGGGTGATCTGAACATTACTGGAAGCCTACAGTCCCGGAGGCCATCTGGATTCTCAATCTGGAAAGTTGAGCATCCCTGCATCTGTGCCCCTGGGGACATCTCATCAACGTCCTGGCCAACTGAGGCTGCAGTCCACACGTTCTTCCATGATATCGCATTAGACTGATCATTGACAACGAAATGTTGCTTTTCATCCATCAAGGGGGAGTTGAAGAACGTGACACCAAACATTCCTGCAAGTCTGTTTGCGTTAGTGTTGTCTGCTGCGACAATCACCTTGCCACCTTTTTCGGTAACGAATCTGTATATTTCTTCAGCCTCCGTATCATCTATCGGCTTTTCAGGACCAACGATTGCCAATAGCGTCCGATGTGGGTCTTTCCAGTCGTTTACAAGCATTGGAGTGGACATTGTGTTAGCAACATAGTAACCTTCCTCTTCGTCGAATGTGTCTCTCATTTTGTTTACCTGGTAGTCCTCTCCGGTTTCATATGCCGAGTAGGCAGTTTCCTTCCCAATTACGAAGAACATTGGAAGAATCAATAGAAGGACGGAAGTTGCAACCAGGGAAATCATCACTGCTCGGTTGAATCTCTCATCAATGTCTGATTCCTCAGGCACTTCATCACCTCAATAGCAATAATCTAGGGCCTATGGCCCAAACAGTGTCACTGCGACACTTGGTTCACGGTTATATGTTGCTGAGCAAAGTTCGTGACCACACCTTTCAGTATACACTAGAATGGTGGCTTTTTCTGACGCCTGCTCCCAAAGGCAGCACCACAAAATAATGAGGCCGCGGTCAAAATTGCACTGGAAGCAGGAAGGTTAGATTTTACTGACTCTGAGGTGGTTCCTTCATCATCAGCTGAGTCCCCCGTATCTGAGTCCCTAAGGGGCGGCTCTACAGAAACCCTGGTCTCATCACTGACGACAACACTACCCCCAGTATTCATGGCCCCGTTTGAAGAAACAGTCACTGTAATGTCACAATGCCTCTTTGGGTGACTTTCTGAGGCCGTCGCCCTCAGGTCTCCCTCCACCTTCTTCCCAGGCTGGATGTTTCCAATCATCAGTGCATCCAATCCATTGTCAGTGGTAAGCAGGGGGCAGTCATCTGACACTTGGACGTCACCGACCTTGTCCTGCACGTTTCCCGTGTTCGTAACTTCAACCCTTAGGATGGTGTCCGAACCAGCGTTCATTGGGCCAATGGGATCTCCGACATCGATCCTTAAGTCGTAGATCGTGGGAATGATCAGGTCGCCTTCTCTGTTCTGTTGTGAGTTTAGGAGATCTGGGACCCCCTGTCGTTCTGTGACAGTCGCAGTAATCGAGAAAGACTCTATCTTCCTGGCTTCAAAGTTGAAGACATCAATTCCAGAGATTTCCAAATCGTAGGTCTCGTTGGTTCCAGCTGGGATGGTGTCGCTCTCCGGTCCGGCATGTTCCCCTCCGAAGGGGATGTCGTATGCGAACTCGACCGAGATTTCTACGAAACCAGAGTTTTCCACAAAGAACTCAACCCTGACATTGCCTTCTTTGGAAACCTCGAATGGTATATCAGCATCTTCATTTGGGTACATTATCCCAAGTTCCCAGGAGTCTAAATCCTGGGCAATTGATGGAGTGGCTGGGATCAATAGCGCGACAACAACCACTCTGAGTAGCAGAGAGCCAAATCCCCGAATCACTACCTCACCAGCAACTCGCTGCAGGCACGCTTCGTTAAGACCTTCACCATCTTGCGTCTGTACGATGGGGCTAACCACGTGTTCTGTACCGGTTTCACGGCCTTCCTTATCGACTCTGCCAGCTTGTCCACAGACTCCTCGCCCTTCCAATCAGATATCGCATCCTCGGCCTCTTCCTGGTGAACTCCTGGAATGGACTCTAGACCCGTAGTTGCGACCCTAAGGGAACTAGGCGCCGAAGCATCACCAACCTTCCACAGTACTGCAACTCCCGCTTCGGGGAAGTCCCAAGAATCACGCTGCCTAAGCTTCTGATAGTCCCCCTCCCATTCATTAGAATCCTCGGGTATGGTGAGGTGCGTAACTAGCTCGTCTGGGCCCAAAACATTCCTAGTCATTCCATCGAGTTGGAAGAATTCAGAGAGTGGCATGGATCTAGTTCCAGAGGGCGATGCTAGGTGGATCGTTGCATCCAAACACAAGAGCACTGGGGCTAGGTCGGCTTGGTACGTTGCGACGCAAAGGGTGTTCTGATTCGGGATTACTCTGCAATCTGCCTCTGTCCCGCAATCACACTTGTGGCACCAGTCTATTGACTCCCTCCATGTTTCAGATTGGTTGATCCAGTAGCAACGAGTATCCAGGCAAATATTCCCTCCCACGGTACCAGAACGCCTAATCATCACGCTGGCAATTGACTTTGCAGCCTTTGCTAGAACACTGTGCGTCACCTTGGAATTGGCTAGTTCATGAACCCTGACCATTGCTCCAATGTGAGTTTCGGAGAGAGTCGCCAAATCCTCAATTCTAGCCAGTGAAATAACGTTCTTTTTCACATTGATGTGCCATTTGTAATTCGGCAAGAGGTCAGTTCCTCCTGCAACCCAATCGAATTCTTCCCCACTATCCCTTAGTTCAGATGCCTTTGACAAGGCCTCTTCTAGCGTGGTTGGTGAAAACAGCTCAAAGGGTGGCATTTTCATTCTAGCCACCGCCCTCCCTTCTTTCTAGATGGATCCAGGCCTTACCTGCTAGACGTGGCTCCTTCATGTATTCCTCATCTGGTGTGACACGGACTGCCCACCTCGGGTCCACTTCTTCTGGCGCAACTTCAGGGTCATGACCGAATATGGCCCCATTGTGGTATGGCTTCCTATCCTGTTCCAGCCTGCGGCTCCTGTCCCTTATTTCATGCTCCGCAGCTCGCNGCTCCAGTTTTTCCTGCATTTCCGAAAACTCAATCCTTGGGGGCTCGAGTTCCATAGGTTCTCCTATTCCTTCTTCCTTGCAACGCTTCTCGATTTGCTTGTAGAGCCTATCTGGAGTTAGGGGCAGCTCCGAAGTCCTGACCCCGATGGCATCGTATACGGCATTGCATACCGNCGGGAGTATTGGGAGCAGAGGCCCCTCTCCAGCTTCCTTNGCTCCGAAGGGCCCCTCGGGGTCATTAGACTCCACAATTATTGGGAAGACCTCGGGCATTTCATGGACGCTTGGAATCTTGTAATCCAATAAGTCCGGATTTAGTAAATGCCCGCTTCGACCATATCTCATTTCTTCAGAAAGGACCTGTCCCATGCCCATGTGGCAAGAACCAATAATCTGCCCTTTCACAGCTAGGGGGTTTAGGGCCTTTCCACAATCGTGGGCCGCCCATACCTTGTCTACCTTCGTTTTTCCTGTCTCTACGTCAACACTTACCTCTGCCACGTATGCAGAAAACGAGTATGCTGGAGCAAGCCCTGCAGCTGCCCCCTTGTGCATTTTNCCCATAGGGGGTGTCCTGTATGCACCGGAAGAAACCAATGCCCCCTTGTCCTCTTGTGCCTTGTGTAGTGCCTCTAGGTACGAGACCCCGACGGCTGGGTCGCTCTTCAGGAAAATCCTCCTGTCACCAATAACTAGTCCACTCTCGGATACTCCAGTAATTTCCGCCGTTGCCTGCATCAGCTCGTTTCGAATTTGCATNGCAGCCGAAATTGCTGCATTTGCATTCATGAAAGTCACTCTGGAAGAGTATGAACCAAGATCAACAGGAGAGGTATCTGAATCCCTTGATTTGATCCGAATCATATCCAGTGGGAGGCCTAGTACCTCAGCGACAGACTGAGCCACAACTGTATCCGACCCCTGTCCTATTTCTGCAGCGCCTGTATGAACAGTCACGCCCCCGTCCATGTCAATCTTCAGGTGAACAGTTGCATGCGGGAACTTATTCGGGTCCCAGTGAATTGGCAACCCACTCCCCGAAATGAAGAATCCACAACCAATTCCTATTCCCTTTCCCAGGGGGAGCTTTCTGAATTTCTCCTCCCATCCACTGGCCTCCTTAACCCTCTCGAGACATTCCCTCATCCCGATACTCGTAACTCGAAATCCAGTTATTGTTGCTGAATGTGGAGGAAGTAGGTTTGCCAGCCTGAAAGTAATGGGGTCCACTGAGAGCTTCTCAGCTAGGTCATCTAGCCCAACCTCTACTGCACACCTCGAGTTTACTGCNCCATGCCCTCTCATTGCCCCGCTGGCCGGTTTGTTACTCCACACCCTAGCCCCAGTGTAGTGGAAGGCACCAATTTCGTATGGTGCGGTATGAAGGACTCCGTTGTAGTACGTTGTAACATGCCCAAATGATGCAAATGCCCCNCCATCAATCAGGGCATCCGTCTCTATTCCGCAAAGTCTGCCTTCGGAATCAGAATGCAAGTTCATTTCAATGTGCGAGGGATGCCTTCCCCTATTGACCCAGAAAACCTCCTCTCTATCGAAGGTAATCCTGACAGGTCTGCCTGACTTTCTTGCAAGTATTGCTGCGCACATCTCGTGTGGGAATGGATCCGACTTCCCACCGAAACCCCCTCCAACGAATGTACGGTGAACATTGATTTGGTGCATCGGGACTTCTAGGACATCTGCAAGGGCCCTGTGTAGATAGTGAGGGACCTGCTGGGGCGTGTAGAGCGTCAATCTACCTGTAGGGTCCCAGTGAGCTACTACTGCGTGAGGCTCAGTAAATGCATGGTTTACCCCTGCAAAGTACCAGTTCTGCTTATGACTCGCCACCGCAGAGTCTCTCATCCCCCCAATGTCGCCGAATTCCTGGAATACCCGCTTTTGTACGTTNGACTCCCCAATGTGGTACTCTCCTCTGTCGTGAATCGGATTCTGACTTTCTTCCAATCCATCTCTCATATCATGGATCGAGTCCAATATTTCGTACTCTACTTCAATCAGTCTCTCGGCCTCTCTTGCTGTTGCTTCGTCTTCGGCAGCAATACATGCAACTAGGTCNCCAGCATGCCTTACCTTGTCCACAGCCATCGCATGCTCGTCTTTCGTTACCGGGAGNACTCCGAACTTGTTCTTGGCGTCCTGACCCGTCGCAACAGCCACTACTCCAGGTAGTTCCAGAGCCCTGGAACAGTCAATTGAAAGCACTCTTGCATAGTGATGCGGTGAACGAACAATCCTTCCNATTAACTCCCCTGGCAATCTCACATCATCTCCATAGTGTGCTTGCCCGGTTACTTTCCATCGCCCGTCGACCATAGCGGTGGGCTTGCCAATTGCCTGTCCCGAAACCAGAACGTCATGGCGGTGCGGCCCCCATGGCTGGGCCATTCTACCTCCTTGGGATTCTGGAATCATTTCTTGGTCAGTGGCTCTTGAGAACCTCGAGCTTCCACCAGAGCCAGGCTTGGAAAATGGTAACTTTCCAGGCTGTTGCCTATACCCAACCATCTCCTTCTTCTCTTTGTCTGGACTCATCACTCGACCTCCCCAAAACCCGGGTGCGGATCGCTCTTGGGCGATGTAGAGTCTTCCACTGATACTCCCGAAGATAGGATTTCTGAAGCGGCCCTCACTGAGTCGACAATCTGTTGGAATCCGGTGCATCGACACAGATTCCCCTCAATTGCTGACTTNATTTCTAGATCCGATGGAGTCTGGTTTTCCTCGAGGAGGGCGGAAATGACCACAAGAAAGCCAGGTGTGCAGAATCCGCATTGACTNCCGCCAAATTCGGTGAATGTTTCCTGAATTGGATGAAGGTGGTGGCCATCTGCCAGACCTTCTACGGTCGTAATTTTCGACCCCTTCGCTTCAGAAGCAAGAGTTAGGCAAGATAGCCGTGGCTCTCCATCAACAAGTACCGAGCAGCAACCACATGTGCCCATGTCGCAACCTCTCTTTGTACCGAGACTGCCGGCTTGATCACGCAATACATCAAGGAGTATCGCGTTACTCTCAATTGGAATGGAATATTCGACACCATTCACCTTTGCGTTCCAATCTACTTCTCCTGAATTTGGGAGCATGGGTAACCGGAACTGCACCATGTACCCCTACACAAGCCGAGTCATGCTATGAGCATTCGGTTTGCTTCGAGACGACTAAGCTATGTCCCCGCCCGCTCTCTTCATTATTTCGGACTCTACTCTTTTCAGATGCTCCCCAATGGTACTTCTTGCTATTCCCATCTCATCGGCGAGTTGTTTCAAAGTCACTACCGAACCCTCGTCGTAGTANCCCCTTCTTACTGCTAGGGCAAGTACCTCTTTCTGCTTCTCGGTTAGGAAACCGTAATCCGAATCTCCGTTGGCCTTGAATGTCTGCACGCTGATGCTGTCCGGCGGCATCACTGCCTTAACGAGGCCTACGAATCTTCGGATAGAATCAGAAAGTCCATACATCCTTATTTCCATTCCCCTCTCAGAGTCAATTCCGTATGGCGGATATACGTAGATGTTCGATAGTTCAATTGCGGTCTTCGCGAAGGGGTGGGTACAGAGGATACTAGCTAATATTCCGTTATCGTCTTCCTCGTGTTTTTCTATAAATTTGAAACTATTCAAATCAGAGATTTCCTCGAGCGCCCGGCCTTCATGCAATTGGAGCTCTACCAGTTGCGTAACTCCTTCGCTACCCAAAGATAAATGCCCAATCACCTCAATCCTTTTTGCAATCTCCAGAAGTTTTCCAATCTCCTCAATGCTACCCAGAGAGGAAACCTTCCACCTCAGCAGAACTTTCCTCATGCCTGCCGGAATTGNTCATCGATATTGAACTCGTCGAATTTTCATCCCCAATAGGCTTCTCTGATGTCTTGATTTGCCTCCATGCACATAACTACGTCACTCGGCCTCTGAGGAATGNTTGAAGTCCCATTTAGGTGCTCAGTAATTGGTATCACGTTGCTTTCATTCACAACTCCCCATCCAAGTTGAGTGCATGGCAATACTGGGGAAACTGGTGTTGTGCCTGATAGGGGGTCCCATGTAGAAAATGATGGATACCANGCAGAAAGATTCAGTGCATCCCGCAGATCATCGTTTGAAACAGTGAAGTTGCTGCTGTTCACAAGCATTCCAGATCNTGATTCTGGGTCAGCACCNGAGGAAAGGTCACCGAACTCGGTCCTAAGTGACTCGAGAACTTTGGACAGTAGCCCTGCAGTCCTCGGAGTGGCAAATGAGGTCCCCGATGTCTGATGGTAACCATCTATGTCGTCATGGTTTGGCAGAACCTGTGTCCAATCNGCTGCTGCATCTGGGTAGGAACCACTCATCGTTTCTTTTTGGTTGTCATCTTCCTCAGCATAACCCGAAATGCCTATGCTCCACGGTGGGCCGGCCGTCGAGTCCTGAATTGCAGGTGACGGAGAATTGTCTGCTGCACCAGTGTGTATCTTCTTCTCCTGGACGACTGCAACTTTGGTCGCATCTTCTATTCCTGGGAATGGAAGTGACAGTATGGGCCCGAAACTAGTGGTGATGATATCAACAAGTGGCTGATTTGCGGCTGCTAGAACTGCAGCGTCACTGAAACCCTCAACAAAGAAAATCACCGCATTCGGATTAGCATTCAGTACTGAGCCGGTTACGGCGGTCCCGTGACCATCTTGCGGGTCATCAAGGATTGGGATGTCAGTGTTGTCGTCTGGGGTAGTCCCAATTATCCTAGTCCCTTTGAACCAAACTATATCGCCAGCCTCAATCTGATCCCAGCAGTCATCCTTGTCCGATTCATAGCGCTCCTGCCATGTTCCGTTAGTACTTATGTCACACACAATGTTCACTCCTAGTTGTTCAAGTAACCACGGCGGATAAGACTCGTTCATCACAAAGTGGTTGTGATATACGTTGATTCCAGTGTCTATGGGAGCAACAACGCTGAATGAACCAAACCCTTGGTCTTCTGAAACTAACTCAGAATCTTCACTGCTCTCTGCAGACAAGCAACCACTGAATGGGGCTAGAAAAACCAGTGATGTGACCAACGCTGGTATAACTCGCATATTTTTCCGGGTTTGTGGTCCGATTTCAGTCTTCGGGGGTATTGACCCCTTCTCTAACAAGGAGACTCCTTGAAAACTCAAATTTTCTCCAAACTTCAGGGGCAAGAGACTTGAACTAGGATCCCGAGCCTATCGACTCCATATTCCCCATGTAGGGCCGTAGAACCTTCGGAATTTCCACCGACCCACCCTCTCTCTGGAATTGTTCCATAATTGCTACCAACGCTCTACTAGTTGCCACTGCCGTCGAATTGAGGGTGTGTACTGTTGAATTCCCCT
>PBOL01000010.1 GCA_002725315.1 Methanobacteriota archaeon
GTCCACTTGCACGACCTGCCTGTGTGTCCTGTCATCGAAGCCTATTCCCTCGAAGATGATAGTGACGTTGCCGCCCAGGTCGTAGCCGTCGGGGTTCTGGTCCTCTCCCTCGCAGGTACTCAGGCCCTCGCCGCCGTCCTTCTCGAGGGGAGTCTTGTTGTCGTCAGTGACCATGGCGGTGAAATCCCAGTAATCTCCACTGGAGACGATGTTCGGGCTGACAGCCATGATATTGATGTAGGTCCTTGAGACCACCCACAGGGAGACGTCCGCGGTGGTCCCCTGCCTGAACTCGTCGCCTAGGTAGGTGAAGTCGAGGGTGAAGTTCCCGAGCGTGTCTATTTCTGTGAGGTTGACCCTGAAGATGCCGTTGTTGTCGGTGACGGCTATCCCGCTGGAACTGTCCTCGGACCAGGTCCAGTTCACCGGGACCTCCCTCACGGGCTGGAAGGCGTTGTCAGTGAGGCGGGCTTCTATGGTGGCGTTCTGGCCCCGGTACAGCCTTGGAACAGTGTTCATCTCGAAGCTGGTCGTGCCAATCACGGAGATGTTGTTGTAGGCGCCGGTCGCAGCGAGCACTTCCGCCTGATCCCCGGTGAAGTAGTAGTCGGATGCTGTGAAGTCGACCCTGATTCCGAAATGTCCGGCGGTGAACTCGTTGGTCCACTGCCCGACTTCATCGAATACGGCGAGACGCTCACCCGATTCCGTGATGTTTGACACTGGGTAGCCTACACGGAGGGTCTCCTTTGACCCTGCGAAAATGCCGTTCCTGTCGCCGTCGACCTGTAGGCCGACGGAGTCATTAAGCCAAGGTGAGAATGTCCTGTTCCAGACGTTTGCGACGACCCGGTAAGTCTCCCCGGTGTACATCTCTGGTACTATCTCGCACCTTACTGGGCTGTTGGGTACCGAGGGGTCCACGGGACCGCAGGGGGGTGAGTCGAAGTCAGCGCTGTTCTGCATGGCTACCGTCCAGTCCGTTCCATCCGATGAGAGGAACGGGACGAGGGCCCCCCCGGCTATTCCGGCTAGTCCCTCGGCGCTACCGTCCCAGAGGATTGGGTATGCCTTGCCCAGGCTGGCCTCGTAGTAGTCGAGCCCCGCATTGGCCAGGGAAGGCGCATGGAAGAGTGCGCGCCAGGCACCGAAAGAAGACCCGGTGAATTGGGTGGAGTCCCAGAAGTAAACCGGCCGGAATGAGGCTGCGGAGAGTTCGGCCTCGATGTACATCCGGTGCATCGCACGGATGTAGAAGGTGTCAGTCTGGGAGCCCTCCAGATGAGGCCAGGGCCACTCGTACGGGTCATACGGAACCCCCATGTCTTTGCACGTGCCCAGATCGGGCCTCGAGAAGCCCACGAAGCTGTAGTCACCAGTGGGCAGTGTTGTGTTCTTGTATTCGTAGGGCAGCTCTTGCACTACGTGAGCGCCAACGGGATTCAGAAATGAGCAGGGATTCCATAGTATCTGCTCGTATGCGCCTGAGGGCATTCCGGGACCGTTGTCGTACCCGCTGTTCCACCGAACCTGCTCCCACGCGTCATCAGACTGGTTGTACGACAGGGATACCCAGCCCCCCGAGTCGGCCCGATACCCGTCTCCATAGCCATCGTATACGGTGGGGTGGGTTATGTTGCCGAACTGCGTTCCGGAGTCGCTAATGGTGAACGACACCGGGGCGTAGGGGATCCTGTTGTCGAAAATGCCTCTGTCGTAATCTGCCGTGTAGTGGACCTTGAAGTCCAGCTTCAGGGGTTGCTCGTCGGCCCTGAACCTCTGTCCGGAGACATAGCCGATTGTCGTGTTCGCACGGACTTCCACCGGGAACCCCGCATCGCCGATACCATCCCCATCCGAGTCAGTGAGGGTGGAGCTGTGGTCGTGGATGAACATCTCGGTAACCTCGGCGAAGACCTCGTAGGTGGTGTTGGGACCGACGTCGATGTCCTCCGGGAACAGGAACTGTCCGACGATGAACTCGCCTAGTTCGTTGGTTAGGACGTCGATTGTCTCAATCACCGCAGTGCCGTTCCCTATGTACCGAACGTGGACCTGGACCGGGACGTCGGGGGCAGGTTCGAAGGTGCCAGAGTCTCCCATCCAAAACACGGAGCCATTGAAGATTGCCGGGGTGTTCTGATCGACCCAGAGTACCGGCTGGGTAGTCAGGGTTATCCTAGTGGTTATCTTGTCATCGTCATCGAGAATCCCGTCGTTGTCGGAGTCCCAGTCTGAGCTCCCCCCGTCGAACTCCTCTGTCTTGTTGGAGGGGTTCGCCCAGTTGCCCATCGAGGGGCCGTTCCAATCGAGGTCGGCCCTGCCGTCGTTGTCGTCGTCGACGTCGAAGTAGTCCGGGCCCGTTGTGTTGTTTGTCGGGTTCGCCGCTGCGACGCCCCCGCCGAAGTCGTCGTGGTCCCAGGGGTTGGTCGATTCCATGCCGAATCTGGATGGCCATAGCATGACCTCGTCCTCGTCCTTCATCCCATCGTAGTCATCGTCGTCGTCGAAGTCGTCACGAATCCCGTCGTTGTCGTGGTCCCAAGGTGCTATGGGGAAGTTGAGGCAGCACGTGTCGTCGGACGTATCGAAGGTCCCGTTCTGGTCAATCAGGTTCAGGAGCTCTAGGGAATTGGGCACCCCGTCGCCATCCCAGTCGTCATCGGCCCAGTTCACCAGTCCGTCGTTGTCGTGGTCCCATGGGCTCTGCTCCTCACCTACGAAGCATGCCAGCTCCTGGGTCGTGTCTGGGACGCCGTTGTTGTCATCGTCGGGGTCCTCACCGTCGGGGACGCCGTCGTTGTCGTTGTCCACGTCGTAGTACTCGGGGAAGAGAAGGGCCTGGCCCATCACACCCCTGTCCCAGACTGCCTGGTAGATGCCATCTTGGTCTGGATCGGTGTCTAGCCCGTCGTCATCCATGTCAGCGCAGTTGTCACCAGTGAAGTAGTAGGGCTCCTCGATCGACATGTCGTCATCGAGGTCGTCGTTGGAGTCTATCTCGAAGTAGTCCCAGATTCCATCGTTGTCGTCGTCGACGTCGAAGTGGTCGTACACTATGTCCCAGTCGTCATCGAGGTCGTTCGTGTTGTTGTACATGCATGTTGGGGTCCATGAGAAATCGGGCATTGGCTGACCGCAGTCAATGTCGGGATCAACATCGTCGTTCAGTTCGTCTGCGACCTCGTCGGGGAACAGGTTGCCGTTGGCATCCGATGTCCACTGGAAAAGCGCAGTATTTCCGTTTACTTCTGCACCATTTAGGCCGACGTATGCGATCCAGAGGTCTCTGTTGTTCTTAATCGCGTTATAGGTCACGGCGACTGAGGGAGAGGGGTTGCTGCCCGGATCGAATGTGAACCAGAAGCAGTTGCTCTCGCAGGCGTAATCATCGAAGGGATGGTTGCCCCCGTCGTAAGAACCGTCGTCGTGCTCTGAGTCTGGCCGTGAACTGTAAGGAACGGTGAACAACTGGTTGTTTGACTGCGTGGCAGGCAATAGCGGATATCCGAACAGGAAGGCGTAATCCAATCCGCACCATCGCTCTTGCACTGCAGAGACCAATATGGTCCCGCACGAGTTGCCGTCTAGTGTCCCTCCCATCTTCACGTCGTTTACGTCTAGGACACCGTCATTGCCCTCGTCCTGGTCCCACCAGTCGGGGAGTCCGTCGCCGTCTTGGTCAACGTCGATACCGTTGATCAGGGAGTCGCCGTCGGTGTCTATGTCGAAGAAGTTCATGCCATTGTATGGGCTCCACTTCATCATCAGGAACCAGTACATCTCGGGTACCCTTCCTCCCGTGGGAGGGAAAATGGCGTCGTCGTAGCCGTTGTAGTCTAGCATGAATCCGTTGCCGTCGTTGAACGGGTTGAATCCCCAGGTCATGTTCCAATAGTAGTGGTCTACCTGGGTGTATGCGGGTCCGTCCTCGGACCCATCAATGGCGTCTCCGTCGCTCTGGGGCCAGCTGTTTCCGTAGAACTGGTCTGTGTTGTCTATGTCTACGATTCCGCAGTTTCCGTCATCGGGATCGTAGTAGTCGCTAATTCCGTCGTTGTCGTCGTCCCAGTCCTCGTCGTTCTGGAGGCCGTCGCCGTCTATGTCCGTGTCGATGTCGTTTGGCCCGTCATCCCGGTACATTGAGCCGTTCAACTGGTGAAGGCCGGCATCGTTGTCTAGGTCACAGTCCGGATCGATGTCCATCCAATCTAGGATACCGTCGTTGTCATCGTCGACGTCCACCCAATTGTTTACGCCGTCTCCGTCCCAGTCGTTGAATCCTGTGTAAGAAGTCCTCCAGAGGACGCAGTTGATGCTGGGATCTTGGGGATTTGGGTTCTCGACGCTTGCGCAATCCCAAGTAACTACCTCAGCGGTGTCGTTTAGGGGGTATGGATCGTCCTCGTTTAGGATTCCATCGTCATCCAAGTCCCAAGGAGTTGTGCCCCCGCTTCCGGCGAGTGACGGGTTGTCCGGGCTTGGGGTCCCCCCCATATCGGTATCCAACCAGTCCCAGACTAGATCGTAATCCTGGTCTATTGGCCTGAACCTGTCATCGTCCAGATCGCCATCGTAGTCAATCTCGCAGTCGATTCCTGGGGTGTCGAATTCAACAACTGCAATCGGATAGTCACCCTGGCCATCCCCATTGGTGTCTAGCTGCCTGCAGGCATCGGGAATGCCGTCGTTGTCGTCGTCGACGTCGTACATGTCCGCAAGGCCGTCGTTGTCGTCGTCGGTGTCCGATGAGTCCGGGGATCCGTCGTTGTCGTTGTCCGGATCTAGGAAGTTCGGGATCCCGTCTCCATCAAGATCGCCATCGAATATGCTGGTGAAGCTCTGCTCTCGTGGATGGTTGAGGGCCTCCAAAGCGACGAAGTCCAGTCCATCGACGTATACGCCGTAGTCGGCGGCCGACCAAAGAGTGGCATCGTCCCAGAGAATCCCCGGCGTGGCGTCAATTCGCGAGGTCTGTGTGGCATCCCAGGGGTGCACGTCTTCAATGTCCACGACGCCGTCGTCGTCGTCGTCCTCGTCGAAGTAGTCCTGGACACCGTCAGAGTCGAAGTCGCAGGGCCAGTAGAACTGGTCGATCCTGCCGTCGTTGTCGTCGTCCTCATCATAGGAGCCTCGGCCAGGCCCATCGATGTCCTCATCGGTTATCCCATCGTTGTCGTGATCCATTGGATTCTGGTCGACCAGGTAGTTGAATCCTACGGGCTGGCCTGTCCATGGGTGAATAGCATTGGGATCGACATGCCTATCTGAAGTCACGTTCAAAGGGTCGGTACCCTGGGTGTAGTCAATTGGCCCCTCTAGGATTCCGTCGTTGTCGTCGTCCCAGTCGTCCCTGTCCAGGATTCCGTCGTTGTCGTGATCCAATGGATCTGTCCCGTAGCAACCATCGAATCGCTCAATCAGGTCGTTGATACCGTCGTTGTCGTCGTCTAGGTCATTTAGGTCGTCGATTCCGTCGTTGTCGTGGTCGTCCGTGTTTGTCTCAGCAAGGAAGAATCCGTATTGTGGTCCCAAAGCCAGTGCTGAGGGATTGGACACCTTTCCGTAGATTGCTGCTGGGTCGTTGTAGAATGGGTCTCGGAAGGCTGCCTCCTGGAAGGGGAAGGACGAAGCAGGCTGGTTCTGATTCTCACCCTGGACGGGTCCGGAATACTGTTGATGCTGCTGGAGGGCGGTCCTCTTTGGGATCTCCACAAGTCCCGGTTCTTCTTCTTCGGTGTCCCAATTCGCGAATACCAGTAGCTGGGTGCTGAGTAGCATCAGCAGAACCATCGAAATCGCGGGGACAATCCCGTAGCCAACTTGTTTGACGTCTGTTTGTCTCATCCATATCCCCGCTTGCCCTGAGGCAGGGTGCCCGACCAGTTCGGCCTGCTTATCAATGGATTCCTGCTTTGTAGTGATTTGTATCAATACGCAATTGTAGTATCATCCGCAATTTCACTATTCTCGATGATAGGGCGAGCCCCGATTTATCTCTGTGGCCCTGTACAACTGCTCCAGTATGACCGCTGCTGCCATCTCGTGAGTTAGCGTGAGTCTGGAGAGAGAAATCGATTTGGTTGCCCGGGATTTGAATTCTTCCGAGAACCCCTCGCTTGGCCCTACCGCTATGTTTGTGTGCTCGCTATCTAGATTTGC
This sequence comes from Methanobacteriota archaeon, assembly GCA_002725315.1. Lineage (GTDB taxonomy): Archaea > Thermoplasmatota > Poseidoniia > Poseidoniales > Thalassarchaeaceae > UBA36. The sequence goes on from PBOL01000010.1 coordinate 6,163, forward strand.
AGAGTTTAGCCAATTCGCCAATTCGGAGCTTGACAACTCCTCCCCTTTCTCGTCCAAAATCACAAGCTTCCCACCTGCTCTGGAGAGGCTTGCCTCGTAATTCGTCATGCTCCTATCCTGGTGTTCCTTAACGCTGATTCCACGGCCGCGAACCCTGCTCTCGTAGTCCTTAACAATGGCCCGGAGGGATTTGTCCTTGGGGCTGCCGAACAGATGAACGTACACTCGACCCACGCAGCATCGCAAGGGCCCACGCACTTAGCGGTTCACAAAGCATCAAGAAACCGAACTAAGGCGCAATAGCATGGGATGGTGGCCGTTCAAGAGGAAATCGAAGGCCTTCGTCAACGAGCCACACATCAAGGGGTCCAGAATTTGGATTCAAGACCTAAGAGAGGTCTGCGAGAGGTGCTTCGATGATAGGGCCGAGGGACAGAAGGCGGTATTAGAAATCAGGATAGAGTGGCAGAATGCACATTCTGAAGGAGAGTTGGTGGGCAATCTTTCCGATGGGCTAGATAGGAGGGCTTCCAAACTGTTGGAAGCGAATGACGCGGAATGGAATACGCTGTTGAACGATGAGGATTTCTGGAAACCCGGTTGGGGAAGCACGGTGGAGGAAGAGTGAGTGATTTTCTGGATTCTTCTATTCTCTTTGGTCGGAGCATATGGCTACTACCTCAGCAGGCTTCAGCCTTTTCCGGAGATAGGGGGGAGGTTTGCGGCTACTGTACTGCTGATGGCATTTCTTCTTTGGATTTCTAGTACAAGTCCGAGAGAGGGATCGGAGCACTTCCCAGCCTTTCTCGCGGTGTTTGTAGGCGGGGCTTCGGTAGTGGTTGGAGCCAGGAGCATGGGTGTGACGAAAACCGACGTTATAGTGGCCCCCCTTGGCGGGATTTTGTTCTGTGTTGGGGGAGTTGCCCTTCTCTCGGCAAGATGGGAGTACGCCGATCAGGCCGAACAGATAGGATCTTTCGTTCTCGCAAGCATAATGGTGATGGTAGAGGTTTACCTATCATTCAGGGGCCTTGTAATCGGTGTTCCCGGGATATCATGGTCGAAGTCTGGACTCAGGCAGATAAGAAGGGGTTTGGTTTTGGGCCCAAATGGGGCCATAGGTCACTTTGAGAGATCCTGGGATATGGAAGACCCATGGATCAACTCGATGAGCCATGCCGCCTTGGTTTTGATTCACAGGAGGCTTGGGGATTCTGAGAAAGAGGCCGAGCACAACTTGGAACTGGAAAAGTCGGGTGGGTGGGATTCGATTGATTCGTCGTGGACAAACGCCATTGAAGAGGCCCTAGAGAGTTCTGGTTTCACACTAGAGCACGGTTGAAAGGGTGGGCCCCCTCGCGACATCATGGTTCGAATCAACCGAGTCCACACCGGGACAGGTGATGGTGGTGAGACCTCCCTTCTTGATGGAAGGAGAGTGGGGAAGGAAGATGACAGGGTCGATCTATTCGGTACCATTGACGAGTTGAACTCGCAAATTGGGGTCGTCAGGATGGAAATAGGTAGATTCGTCCCAGATGCTGACTCCGAGGATGAGATTGATTTGATAGGCTCGGGATTGGGTCTTGTGCAGCAGGAGTTGTTCGACATCGGAGGAGAGTGCGCCTGTCCTCCCGAGTCGCTGCCGGAAAGCGTGGCACTGATAGGAGCTGGCGAGGGGGAAAGACTGGTGGCGGAGATGGACAATTGGTTGGAGCGGCTAGAGCCTTTGGAGTCATTTATCTTGCCAACCGGATCTGCACCTGTGGCTTCGATGCACGTAGCGAGGACAGTTGCCAGAAGGGCCGAGAGGGTGGCTTGTTCCCTTAGGTCAACTGAGGGAGAGGAGGCAATTAGGAGTGAGGTATTGGCTTATCTAAATCGGCTCTCTGACTGGCTATTTGTCTTGGCGAGGTGGTTTGGCAAGATTTCTGGAGAGGGAGAGACGCTATGGACTCCCTTAGGCGAAAGGATGTCCCAATCAGACGATTCGACCCTTAGCTCTTAGGTGGTCCCATGCTGACCGAAGGAGGTTCTTCTCCTGCTCAAACGTAATCTGCTGCTCCGCTTCTTCAAATCGAAGCCAGAGGTAGTTAGTATGCTCGTGAGATAGAGTCACATCCAACTGATCGGTCTCTGCTAGGTACCAATAGACCTGCTTGGGAATCTGTTTGCCCTTTCTCGTGAAAGTGTACTCGGTTCTCTCACTCCAAGATTCGTCTACGGAAACCATGGTAATGCCCGTCTCCTCGGACAACTCCCTTGACGCAGTATAGTGGTGGTCAGAATCTCCTTCCTCCACGTGCCCCTTCGGGAAGCTCCAATGCCCCTGTGGATACTGAAGAAGCAGGATGCTGTCGAAGTTAACTAGAATGAAGCCGCAGGAGGTTTCGATCGCACTGACCTTGGTTGGCATATCTACAACGTGCAACGCCTCCGGATGAAAACCTTCCGCGAAAAGGGAAATTATTGCGAAACCACCATTGACGTGGGGCCCGGTCGAATAGCATGGTTCCCAGCCCTCTGGACCTCGAAATACGTAGGATTGTCACTGATAGTGACCTAGATGGAGTTGTAACTGCTGCTATCCTACGAAGATGGTGGAAAGAGGCAGAAATTGAGTTTGGTCATCCTGGGGAGCTTCGCGCTGGACTTCTGGATTCGAAGATCGACAGATGGACGGCAGTTTGTGACCTGCCTTGGCATCCTAATTGCGGGCTGAGCATCGATCACCACCAGTCCAACAAGCCATCTGGAATAGATGAGTCCGAGTCAGTGGTAATCTGGAGGGACACTCCCTCTGCAGCAAGAATTGCATTTGATTTGATTTCCGAGAGATTGGATCTTTCAGACATGGAAGGACTATTGGAGTGGGTGGACAAGTTGGACGGTGGTGGAGTCACTCGTGAGGAGTACCTGTCCGAGCATCCGGTTCTATGGCTTGGGAGAGCTATCGACGTAGGGGAGGGCACTGCGATGGAGATCCTGGAGGCACTAGAGCGCGGAGTCGGGGTAGAAGAGATTCTCGAAAGCCCGGGAGTCTCCGAAGTTATCGAAAACAAGAGGGGGCAACTAGAGTCTCTGAGCGAGGCGATTGCTGGAAACATGAGAATCGAGGATAGGATGGCAATTGTGAGGCTCGAAGACCTAGGGATTCGGTCAAATGGATACCACGTCACTGCAATGGCAGGAGGGGATTGCGACGCTTGTGTGATTATTCACGGAGAAGTTGGAGCGACATTCGGCGATGAGGGGGCATACCCCGTCTCGGCTTCATTCTACACCAACTCCTTCCTTCACCCTCAAGGCGGGCTGTTCGATCTGACGAAACTTGCAACTCTTTTCGATGCTGATGGAGGGGGGCACGCGAATGCCTGTGGCTGTAGGATCAAGCCGATTCGGGGACACAGAAGTGGCGAGGAGGGAGTTTCGGTAGAAGACATCGAACTGAACGTTGCTGCTTGGCTGGAGCTGTGGGCAGGCAGATAATCAGAGAATTGTCAAAAGATACAGGAAGCCCAAGAAGGCATGGATTGCCAGAATTATTGCCATTATATCGCTTAACTTCCCATGCATCTCCTTCGTTCTTGCGAAGCTCTCTCCCGACGTTCTCTCATTCTTCGTTTTCCTTCCCAGGCTCCATAGGAAAAACATCAGCGAAACACCGATTATTCCCGACCAACCATGGAAATGGCCAGGTAGAAGGAGGCTGGTTGGGTCATCGTTGTCAATAATCCCTCTCGCCACGTTTGATGCAAATGCCAATGCGACTATTCCGATGGTTGCCATGGCGATGAGGTCGCCTGTAGTCTCGTGCTTGTCCACCGCAGACCTCCTTTCCGCGCCACTTAGAGACATCGAGTCTTTTCGCCAGCCCCTCTGCCTGTAGAAGGCCCAAATCAGTAATAGCGCAGCTATTGGGTGAGCAAGGATCACTGCATATCTTACCGGTTCCACTATTCTCGGGATGGCTTATCCAACTTAGATTTGGCTGAGTTTCGCCAAACTGCACGATATCTGGTCGACTCCTTTTCAGGAATTTCTGCGGAGTAGAACTCTACTCTTTCCAGGCCTTTGCCTATCTCTTCGATGAACTCTGCCGTTAGTGGCCATGGAGGACCTTCTTGGTCTTCTTCCGAGCCAAGTCTGCCTATGCATACGAGGGCCCCGCCCTCGGACAGGAAGGAAGACAATATTGGTGCAGCTTCTTTCCTAATCTGTTCGGGGATGGCTTGCAGGATGTGGACTTCGAGTACCAGATCAAACTTTCCCCTCCATGAAGTAGGCGGATCGAGTAGGTCCTCCACCACCCAATTCAGATTCCTCTGTGGATGTAATTTTCTAGCCCATGATACAGCAGACTCAGAAATGTCGAAGGCAGTAACGTCCCATCCTCTTTTGTTGAGGAAAGACGCGTCCTCGCCGAGTCCGCATCCTACAACTAATGCATTTCCCATCTCGTCATTTTGGTCCACCCAATCTACTAGGAAAGGGTGGGGTTCCTGCCAATCCCATGGGATCAGGCCTCTATTTTCATCAGACTCGGAATACAAATCCTCGAACCAAGAAAGCGGTTGGTCGGAAATCTGTGATCGATTGAATATTTCCAGCATCCGCTCTCTGGATTCTTCCATCTTCTATACCTACATGTGGGAGACCACGGCCTTACCAAATTCGGAGCAAGATAGTAGGGTTGCGTCGTCCATCAGCCTCTCGAAATCGTAGGTAACCGTCCGTGCAGATATGGCTCCCTCCATTCCCTTAACGATCAAGTCTGCAGCCTCTGTCCATGACATGTGCCTTAGCATCATCTCGGCAGAGAGTATCAAGCTCCCTGGATTCACCTTGTCTTGGCCCGCGTACTTGGGGGCCGTTCCATGGGTGGCCTCGAAGATGGAAATCCCAGTGTCGTAGTTTATGTTAGCTCCCGGGGCTATCCCAATCCCTCCCACTTGTGCTGCTAGGGCATCTGAGATGTAGTCGCCATTCAGGTTCATCGTAGTCAGCACCCCATATTCTCTTGGGCGAGTCAGAACTTGCTGAAGCATTGCATCGGCAATCACGTCCTTGACAGTAATTCTGGTTCCCGTAGTCGGATTGTCGAATGAGCACCACGGCCCGCCATCAATCTCCTCTGCGCCGAACTCCTCCTTGGCAATCTCGTAGCCCCAATCCCTGAAACCACCTTCAGTGAATTTCATTATGTTACCCTTGTGGACAAGCGTTACACTGTCCCTGTCGTTGTCTATTGCGTACCTAATTGCTGCCCTGACAATCCTTGCTGTCCCTTCCTTGCTAATCGGCTTGATACCTATTCCTGCGGTATCAGGAAAGCGTATCTTATCGACGCCCATCTCCTTCTGAAGGAAATCTATGACCTTACTGACTTCAGGACTTCCTGACTCCCACTCTATTCCGGCATACACGTCCTCGCTATTTTCTCTGAAGATGATCATGTCCACTGACCCCGGGTCCTTCACCGGGCTAGGTGTCCCGGAATACCACCTCACTGGTCTGACACAGGCGAAGAGATCGAGTTGCTGCCTAAGGGCCACGTTTAGGCTCCTTATTCCGCCCCCTACTGGCGTTGTTAATGGGCCCTTGATTGATACGAGGCCATCTCGCATAGCCTCCTTTGTTTCCTCTGGCAACCACTCTCCAGTTGAGTCGTAGGCCTTCTGGCCTGCTAATACCTCCTTCCATCTAATCTCCCTATTTCCACCATATGCTTTCTGTACGGCAGAGTTCACCACCTGTATCATTACTGGAGTGATATCAATTCCTATTCCATCTCCCTCTATGTAGTGAATTATTGGGTTGTCGGGTACTTCCAACGCTGACCCGGACATACTAATCGTACTCCCCTCTGACATATCCATCGACCCTGCGATTGGTCGGGGATTGATGAAGCCAACCCTTGAAGGGTGATGCCTATGGTGAATGGGTCGTGAAAGGCGAGGTAACGTGGACCGGAGACGGTGGCTATGTTGGAAAGACCTCCAAGGGCAAAGTGTTTGGAATCTACGATGAGGATAGCCCAAGTCCGATGGAGATGGTGTTGCACGCCCATGCAGCTTGTTCAATGATCGATGTAATTGACGGATTGAAAGGGCGCGTGGAGAATGTGGAGTACGCTACAGTTGACATAGAGGCAGAGAGGGCCGAGGAAAGCCCTCGTGTTTTCACGGCGGTATCAATGAATTACAAAATCAAGGGAGATGTTCCAGAGGAGCTCGTTCGACGCCTTATTGAAAGCAGCCATGAGAGGTTTTGCAGTGTCGGGATCATGATTACACGCTCTGGAACCTCTCTAGAATGGACGTTAGAAATGCTCTGAAATATGGATGGGTTACCAGATTGGTTTTCTCAAAATTTTCGAAAAAATAGTCCTGAGATTGGCCTCTTCTTGGCTAATCATTAAACACCCCCCATTCAGAAGCGCAACTCCCTTGCACAAGGCGGGACGAATCCTGACCGGTAACGACTGGAGAGAGAGATAAATGCAGACCAAGATTGGAGTGTCCAAAGGTACGGCGGAAGCCGAAAGCGGCCTAGTTATAGAGCGGCGGTTCACTTCTGTTGGCCAAGATCCTTTCGATACGTTCGACTGGATTGAGATGGACGTAGAAATAAGGAATCCGGATGGTTCCATGGCTGACTCGATCGAGGGTGTAAAGCTGCCTTCCGGATTTTCGGGTATACCCGGAAAGGTATGCGCCCAGAAGTATCTGCGCAAGGCGGGCGTTCCGAAGCACCTTCGGAACGTTCCCGAAGAGGGGGTGCCTGTCTGGCTACAGCGAAGTGAGCCAGACCACGAGCGGTTGCAGACAATGGACGCCGCCGATAGAATGGGTGGTGAGACTGACGGAAGGCAACTCTTCCGTCGACTTGCAGGGACCTGGACCTACTGGGGCTGGAAGTACGGTTACTTCGCTAGCGAGGCAGATGCCCGCGCCTACTTCGACGAGATGTGCTACCTTATCGCTAGCCAGCGATCAGCACCCAACAGCCCCCAGTGGTTCAACACAGGCCTCCACTGGGCATACGGAATTGCTGGGCCCCCTCAGGGTCACACATACGTTGACCCGGACACCGGAAAGGTAGAGCTGTCTACTAGCGCATACGAGAGGCCTCAGCCACACGCATGCTTCATCCAGTCGGTTTCCGACTCCTTGGTAGGGGGCACAGACTCAATAATGGGACTCTGGAACAGAGAGGCTCTTTTATTCAAGTATGGCTCTGGTACTGGTTCTAATTTCTCCAATATCAGAGGAGCAGGGGAGCCCCTTTCAGGAGGGGGGACTTCGAGCGGGCTGCTTTCATTCCTGAAGATTGGCGATAGGGCGGCTGGAGCAATCAAGTCAGGAGGCACCACAAGAAGGGCGGCAAAGATGGTGACCTTGGATCTAGACCATCCAGACATCGAGGAGTACATTGATTGGAAGCCGTCTGAGGAAGAAAAGGTGTCTGCCCTTGTAATTGGAAGCACCATTCTCCAAAAGCATGCGGACCAGATTATGGAAGCGGTTTGGGAGCATGGAGATGACGAGGGCAGATTCAATCAGAAGACTAACCTGGGTCTGCGAAGGGCAATGGTCAGAGCAATCAGAGATAGCGTCCCCCAGTCACATATCCAGAGGATACTAGACCTTGCTGAGCAGGGCTGGAAAGGGCTTGAATTCGACGTTTTAGACACCGACTGGCAAGGAGAAGCGTATGCTACGGTGTCTGGGCAGAATAGTAACAACTCGGTCAGGGTCCCAAACTCCTTCATGAGCGCGGTCAAGAATGGAGATCAGTGGGGCCTCTATTGGAGGACCGAGTTGGAGGCTGCTGAATCCGAGGGAAGGGAGCCGGAGCCCTGCAGGACTATGGATGCGAATGCCCTGTGGGACAAGGTAGCATACACCGCTTGGGCGTGCGCTGATCCTGGGGTGCAGTTTGATACAACGATCAACGAGTGGCACACGTGCCCTCAGGCAGGACGAATAAACGGGTCAAACCCCTGCTCGGAATACATGTTCCTAGATGACACGGCATGCAACCTAGCTAGCATCAATCTTCTCCACTACTATGACTTAGACACCCACGCATTCCAAATTGATGACTTCCGCCACAGTGTTAGACTGTGGACCACAACTTTGGAAATCAGCGTGTTAATGGCCCAATTCCCATCCGAGTCAATAACCCAGAGATCCTATGACTACAGGACTCTGGGGCTTGGTTACTGCAACATAGGATCGCTGCTCATGCACATGGGAATCCCATACGACGACGACAGGGCGTACGCAATCTGCGGTGCTGTCACGGCAATAATGTGCGGTGAATCCTACGCTACCAGTGCCGAAATGGCTTCCATACTAGGACCGTTTCCCGACTATGAAAGGAATGCTGAGGATATGCTCAGGGTCATGAAGAACCATCGTAGGGCAGCCTATGACGCACCCGCTGAAGAGTTCGAAGGGCTAACTGTCCTTCCTGTTGGAATTAATGGAAAGAAGTGTCCCAAGGATTTGCTAGATGCCGCAAAGGAGTGTTGGGATCGAGCGGTTAGGGAGGGAGAGGAGCATGGGTACAGGAATGCGCAGACCACTGTGATTGCACCGACTGGTACGATTGGCCTAGTGATGGGAGCAGACACCACTGGAGTCGAGCCTCAGTTCTCACTAGTTCAGTACAAGACCCTGGCTGGAGGGGGCTCGCTAAGGATAATCAACAGAGGAGTGCCTAATGCTCTGGGTAGGCTCGGATATTCCGAAAGCGAGTCTCTAGAAATAGAAGAATACATCATGGGAACGGGAAGACTCAGTGATTGCCCGGCCCTGTCCTCGGAGAGGCTCAAGGACGCTGGATTCGATTCGAAGGTACTGAGTTCTATTGAGTCCAAGTTAGCAGACGTCTTCGACCTACGTTCCGCATTCGCACCATCGATCCTGGGCAAGAAGTTCTGCACAGATACCCTTGGGTTGACAGAAGCCCAACTAAACGACCCGTTCTTTGACACATTGGGCTCCCTAGGATTCACAGCCGAGGATATTGAGGCAGCCAACGACCATGTCTTCGGACACAATACCATAGAAGGTGCCCCCGGATTGAAAGAAGAGCACCTTCCCGTTTTCGACTGTGCAACGCCTTGTGGGAAGTATGGGAAGAGGTCGATAGCCTGGGACGCTCACGTTAACATGATGGCTGCGGCACAGCCTTTCATCTCCGGAGCGATTTCAAAGACGATCAACATGCCCTCAGACTCGACTATTGGAGATGTTAGAGAGGCATACAATCTGAGTCATTCCACTATGAACAAGGCCTGTGCCGTATACAGGGACGGGAGCAAACTTTCGCAGCCACTGATGAACCAATTAGTAGACTCAGTCGAACTAGATGAGGAAGAGGAAGAAGAGGAGGTCGTGGCGAAGATGGTTGAAGAGGCGGTTAGCGCAATCCCCGCTCCAGAGCCAGTGGCTAGGCCGGTTGCCGAGGCCCTTGTCCAGAGTTACATTGCATCGAGGAGGCCCCTTCCAGACAAGAAGAACTCCGTGAATATCAAAGCCAAGATCGGCAATCACAGTGTCCGATTAATCACCGGAGAATACCAAGATGGCAAACTTGGAGAGATATTCCTGCTGACCTCCAAAGAGGGCGCCGCTTGGAGGGCCCTTCTCTCCCAGTTTGCAATAGCAGTATCAATCGGACTCCAGCATGGGGTGCCCATTGACGCTTTCATCAAATCCTTCACATTCAGTAAGTTTGAGCCGAGTGGAATGGTCCAAGGAGGAAGCGGAAGGGTGAAGATGTCCTCCAGCATTATCGATTGGGTGTTCAGAGAGCTCGCGATAGAGTACGCCGGGAGGAGCGATTTGGCTCACGTAGACGCGGAAGACCTAGATCCCTTCTCGATTAGCAGACCAGAGATGACAGAAGAGGGGCTTTCTCGGGTTCAAGGCGAGAAGAGAGAGGTCCAGATGACGCTAGAAGCTAGCGTCGCCCCAATCATGGATGTTGGGGAAAAGACCAGGCAGGCAGCTCGGGAGAGGGGCTTCACTGGTGACATATGTGATGACTGCGGTGGCAGTCAGATGGTAAGGAACGGGACATGCCTCAAGTGCAACGAGTGTGGTTCGACCACTGGCTGCTCCTGATCTCAAATCTCTAGTTCGATATTCAGATTCTGGATCAGTTCCTTGTATCTGTTCCTGATAGTAACCTCAGTCACCCCGGCTACCTCGGCGACCTCGCGTTGTGTTCTCCTCTTACCACAGAGTACGCTAGCAATGTAGATTATCGAAGCAGCGATTCCTGTCGGTCCGCGACCGCTGGTGAGTTCCTTCTCTTGGGCTGCGGCAATCAACTCGTAGGCCTTTGCCTGCACCTCTGCATCCAGATCCAAACCGGAGCAGAACCTTGGGATATAGTCCTCGGGCTTGGTTGGTGGGATCTTCATCCTGAGTTCCCGGACCATGAATCGGTAGGTCCTACCAATCTCCTTTCGCCCGGTCCTGCTAGCCTCTCCTATCTCATCGAGGGTCCTTGGATTCTCACAAATCCTGCAGGCAGCGTATAGGCTGGCAGCAGCTACGCCCTCTATTGATCGCCCACGAATCAAGCGTGCATCGACGGCCTTTCCATAGGTCACTGCAGCTGTCTCCCTGATAGTCTTGGGCAGCTCGAGTCTGCTTGCCATCCTATCGAGTTCGGCTAGTGCCATTGCCTTGTTTCGCTCTGTAGCATTGCTTACCCGAGACCTCTTCTGCCACTTCCTCATTCGGTAGAACTGGCTTCTATATCTGCTAGAAATCGACTTCCCTGAGTAGTCTTTGTTTTGCCAGTCGATATCGGTAGATAGTCCCTTGTCGTGAAGCATCACAGTCATCGGAGCACCTGTCCTGGCCCGTTGATCACCTTGCTCTGGACTGAATACTCTCCACTCTGCTCCCTGGTCGATTACCTTGTCCTCTAGGACTAGGCCGCAGTCATCACAGACCACCTCCCCCCTAGACTCGTCCTTACTCAAATTCCGGCTTCCGCATTCATCGCACTTTACTGTGTCCTCAACAAGGTATGACATAACATCCTCACCCCCCTTTCAACGAAAAGGTATTAAATTCCGAAAAGACATCATATTTAAGGTTATAATTCTGGTTGTAAATTGTTTTCATTTCTCGAGAATCGTGAAATACGAAGCGATACTGGAGTAAATGAGGGGCTCGCAATATGTCGTCAGAATGGCCGCCGGAGGAAGTTAGTCTGACTACCGGAAAGAGGGTTCTTTTCCTTACCAAGGACATGGAGCTTATTCGAAAGCAGTTGTATGATGGGCTTGACCTTAGGATGGAGGACTTGTCGGTAGATGACCTCATGGACGACATCAATACTGACGTGATGACCCCAGCATGGGTATGCTTCGATCACGAGCCAGCAATAATCGCGGAGAACGCATATGCAGGGCTAATTCACGAAGGGAGGAGGGTCTTCGAGCCTAGATCCCTAATTGACGGGGAGTTCGAGGTTATTGTTTCTGGGCATCGGAAGGGGACAGGCTCTAGCAGAGAAACTGCAGCTCAATGTGAGAGGTGGTCAGGAATCAGGATCGTGATTGCGGCATCATTTGCCCCTATTCACGAGCGCAACAATCTGAATCTGGGGCAACTAATGGGGGATCATTCCGTCCTAAAGAGGCTTCAAGATGGGGAGGGGATTCCTCTGTCTGAGTTCACTTCCAAGTACGACCAAGTAAGCGGACTGATATTGGAGAGTGGGGGGATCTTACCTTTCGCAAAGAAGCTGAAGGAGGGTTCCATTGTTCTCCCAAAGAATACCACTGGACCCCGAAAGATGACAATGGTAGAGAAGATAGTTGCAAACAAACTACTCGGAACAGAGGGGGGTTCTGGATTTGTAAAGCCCGGGGACGCGGTGTTGGCCCGAGTGGATGGTGGATATTCTCACGAGTTCACTACCGCCCAGGTACATACATTTCTGGAAGAGGAATACGGGCAGGACTACAGTCTTCCGAACCCCCCAAAGTTCGCTGTATTCGAAGACCATCTGCTCTATGCAACGGGAGTACCGAGGTTTGGTAGGTTCGAGGACAAGATCCAGAATCTTAGGGACATGCAGGTAGAGTTCCAGAGGCATACTGGGGTCCGGGACTATTCAGCTGAGAATGGGGTAAGTCCGGGAATCTGCCATCAGGTGGCCAGAGAGGAGTTTATCGATGTTGGTGACTTCATCCAAGCAACCGATTCACACACCTGCATGGGAGGAGCATCAAATGCTCTAGCTTACGGAGTTGGCTCTACAGAGTATGCAAACCTGATACACAACCAATTTGCGTTCCTCAACGTTCCAGAGAGCATTCGGTTTTAGTTGGTTGGGAGATTGGATCCCGGGTGCACCGCCAAAGACGTCATTCTTCACATTCTTTGGAAGTTTGCAGCGAACTCAGATACCTTGGATAGAAGCATGGAGTTCGGTGGACCGGGTCTAGCTAGCCTGTCGATGGACGAAAGAGCCACCTTGTGCAATATGGCAACTGAGTGCAGCGCGAAGACGGGGATTTGCGAAGCAGACGATAAGACAGTAGAGTGGTTGAAGTCCAGGCGCTCTAGCACTTCTGAGGAAGACATCAGAGGTGCGTTCGTATGGCCAGACGAAGGTGCAGAATACGATGGGGGGATTCATGAAATCGACCTCTCGAAAATTCGGCCCATGGTGGCTCATCCAGGAAACCCGGACGAAGGGGTCCCCTCGGATCCGACTAATGGCGCATATATCGATGAAATCGGCGAAGTTCGGATAGACATAGCCTACGCAGGATCTTGTACAGCTGGTAAGGATGATGACTTCTCCTATTACGCGATGGTCTGCGAATCTGCGCTCGAATCTGGGCTAACCATTGCTGAAGGGGTGGACTGTTACATCCAGTTTGGCTCTAAATCTGTGAAGGAGCTCGCTAGCAGAATGGGCTGGACTGAAACTTTCGAGAAGGCCGGTGTGAAGTTGATTGATCCTGGATGTGGTGCGTGCATAGGTGCTGGTCCTGGTGTGAGTGAGAGTGCCGAACAGGTAACTGTCTCAGCGATTAACAGAAACTTCCAGGGCCGTTCTGGACCAGGAATGCTCTACCTTGCTAGTCCACTTACTGTGATGACAAGTGCATTCACTGGAAAAATTACTTCTTGGCACCCTGATGTATTCTCCTAAAATGCAGTGTTAATTGCTTCGACCGAGGTATATTCAATAGCGGTCTCGATTCGGGGGATGATTACTGCTCAAGCCCCGCGTCATTTGGACATGGGAGGACTTGGTGGAATTGGTGATTTCGTGGACCCTGCAGAAAAAGTTGCCAGCAAACAAAAACAGATTTCAATCAGCGAGTTCTTCGAGAAGAACAAGCATTTCTTGGGTTTCGATACACTACAGAGATCTTTAATCACAGCAGTAAAGGAAGCAGTAGACAATTCGCTTGATGCCTGTGAAGAAGCGAGGATTCTCCCAGAAATTAGAGTTGAGATAAGGAGGCTAAAGGGAGACCGTCTTAGGCTAATTACTCAAGACAATGGCCCGGGGATACCTAGAGAGGACATCGAGAACGTTTTCGGAAAATTCCTCTTGGGTTCTAGGTTCCACGCAATTCGCCAGACGAGAGGCCAGCAGGGCATAGGAATTACAGGGGTAGTAATGTACAGCCAATTGACTGCTGGATCAAAGACAAAGGTAGTCTCCAAGATTTCGAGAGATTCGTCTGCAGTTTTCGTTGAATTGGGAATTGACACACGACGAAACAAGGCAACTAAATCCGGGGAGAACCGGGATATCTGGATAGATGGAAAAACGGGTGAGGCGGTGTCACACGGATTGAGGATCGAGACAGAGATGAGGGCAAAGTACCAGAGAGGTAGACAGTCGGTTCACCAGTATCTTAGAATGACTTCCATCGTCAACCCTCATGCCAGTATCTCATTAGTTGTACAGGATAGGGATGGCAGCACGATAGAGGAGGAGGACTGGCAAAGGACTACTGAGAGGCTGCCTCGCGTAGTGAGTGAGATTCGTCCGCACCCACATGGAATGCAACTTGGTTCACTACAAAGAATGCTTAAGGAGTCGGAAGAGAGGAAATTAACTTCTTTCCTAAGGCACAATTTCTCTGGGGTCAGCATGAGAGCAGCGAGAGAAATTCTCGCGGAAGCTGGATTAGACGAAGGCAGGAGTCCAAAGAGGATATCGGGAGACGATGCTCAGGAAATGATTGCAGCCTTCAAGAAAGTCAAGTTACTATCTCCCCCAACCGATTGTCTCTCACCGATAGAAGACTTGCTGATCAAGAAGGGTCTTTCTAAGGCCATTGACTCCAGGTTTGCATCTACAATCACAAGGAATCCAAAGGTTACCCAAGGAAACCCGTTTCAGATAGAGGTGGGTTTGGTTTTCGGTGGCGACCTTAGCGCTGACGGGCCAATTGAGGTGCTCAGGTTCGCAAATAGAGTTCCTCTGATGTACCAGCAAGGAGGTTGCCTCCTAACCAAGGCACTCGAGGCGGTTGACTGGAAGCGGTACGGACTAGACCACCCTGGCGGCAAGGGCATCCCCAAGGGTCCTGCGGCAGTACTGATTCACCTGGCCTCCACCAACGTTCAGTTCACTAGCGAGGCGAAAGAAGCAGTATCCGACAATGAAGAGGTGTTCGAGGAGATTCGTTTGGCCATGCTAGAAGTTGGAAGAGGTCTGAAGGGCTATCTAAAGAAGAGTTCTCAGAGAAAGAAGGCAAGAGAAAAATTCGAGTTGATCAACATCATTCTTCCTGAGATATCAAAGAAATCCTCAGAGTTACTATCAAGGGATGAGCCGGATTTGGCACCGATTATCACCAAGATCATGGATGCGGTATTTTGCGAAGAGGAATTGGGTTGGGATGAGGAAAGAGGGCTTGCCACGTGTTCGATCACTGTTTACAACTACACTGCTAGGGCTAGAGCCTACACTATTCTTGCAAAATGGCCCGAAAGCGATGGGACTGCGATAACAGAAAATCCACTGGGTGGCAGCAAGCAAGCCAGAGGACTATGGGCATGGAGGCTCGATACACTTAATCCGGGTTCAGCGACTACGATTCATTTTGGGGTATCTGGACTGAGAAAGGGAGAATGGGGTGATGCAGAGATTTTCTACAGAGGCAATGGCGAGATAATTGGGGCGACCAGAATTGATGAGAAGTTGCTCGAAGAACTGAGGAGATCGGAGGCTCTGGAAGCAGCTGAGGTCGAGTTGGAGGGGCCGAAGGAGCCAATCTCCCAACTCAAAGAAAGGGCTGAACAGAATGAGGCTTCGCAGCCCCAAAAACTGAGTGATGGTCAGACTAGCCTGTTTGAGGATTTCACCACTAGGGACGGATTGGAGGTTGACGAGTGACTATGGACAGACAGAAAACAAAGGAAGAAGTGATTGAGGCATTGCATGGTGTTGCTTCGGAAATGCATGACAAGATGCTGAAGGGCAATCCGCCCACAATGACCCTTCCAGTGAGATCAAAGTCAAACATAGGATTCGACAAGAAGTTGGGCGTCTACAAATACGGGAAGAAGAAGACGGTGCGTGACGCTACCTCACTAGGTTCGGCGAGACAGCTTCTCAGAGCCTTGCATATCACCGATTTCGTAGAGGGCATGATTACGGATGGGAAGACATCGACGCTGAGGGAAATGTACTACATCTCAGAGGGTTGGGGCCATGGAAAGTTCTCCAGCCAGAACGAGAGCAATGGAGTCTCTGAGGATCTGGAGATAGTCACAAAGTGCCTCAGAGAGGACTTCGGTCTCAGGCCAGAGGAGGACGGGGCACGAATAATCGGGAACGTTACCTTCGAAGAGAGGAATCGGAGGGGGGACTGGATGCGGATAAACTGCCGTGATGATGTAGGCGGCTCCGGATATGGGGTCCCCTACAACGTGGAGTCGGAGAAGTTGAGGATGATCGAGGAAGATATCGACTTCGTGATGGCCATAGAGACTGGTGGAATGTTTGACAGATTGGTAGAGAATGGGTTCGACGAAGAGGCGCGATGTGCCCTAGTACATCTGAAGGGACAACCAGCAAGATCTACTAGGAGGATTATGAGGAGGATGAGCGATGAATGGAACAAACCAATTTTGGTCTTCGCTGATTGTGATCCTTGGTCTTTCAGAATATATGCTAGCATTGCTTACGGTGCAATCAAGACGGCACACATATCTGAGTACCTGGCAACTAAGGAAGCAACGTATCTCGGAATAACCGCAGACGACATTCTAGCTTACGACCTGCCGAGTGACGAGTTGACAAAGCAAGACATGAATGCATTAGAGGCAGAATTGAGTGACCCTAGATTCGCAACCGGATGGTGGCAAGAACAAATAGGTCTGATGAAAGAAATCGGCAGGAAGGCAGAACAGCAGTCTCTTGCCAAATACGGTTTAGATTTCGTTACTGACACCTATTTGCCGGAAAAGCTGTCCGCACTAGGACTATCCTACTGAAAATAAGCCTGATAGATGTGTATCCCCGGGACCCGTCATGGCGAGTGGTAGGAAGAGGTGGGCGATCCGCTCAACCGGCTCTTCATTTATCCTCTTGGTTCTAGCAATTGTTGCAATGATCCAGATATATCCTAGTCTGGCTTTCGATCCCGATGAATACGTCGTGAAAGTAGAACCGGGCGAGTCGGTCCAATTTGATTTGACTGAGGAGACCTTGTTGACTTGTCTCCGAGTTAATGAAGGAGCAAGTCCGGCGAGTGAACTGAGGCTGGAGAGTTCCAATGGAAGCGAGTTACCGGGCCGCTCTCCAGGATTTATTGAGTCGGACAGGCCGGGTCTAGACGATCAAAAGATATACTCGCCCGTGAGGATTTTCGACGGCATCGAAGAGGGGGCTTACACTTTACACAATGACGCAGAGTCCTCCATACTTTGTCTGGTCGACGACGGAGCAATGGCTGACGATTTGTACGGAAATCCGTGGCTATACTTGTTCTATGTCGGATGCTGCCTAGGACTCCCCATTGGGCTGATTGGCTTGGTTCTAGCCATCATGGTGTGGACCGACAAGAGGAAGTTGCCGGATCAATTCGTAATTATCAATGATGGAAGGGTACTGATATCGGAAGTGGATGGGGCGGATATCGTTCAAGAGCAGCAAATTGGAGTCCCGGGCCCATTTGTAGAAGGGCCTGTTGAAGAGAACGAAGAACGTTCGGGAGATTCGGATAAGCGCTGGGTCGAGTGGGATGACGGCTGAGCAACAATGCAATCTGTAGTAGATTAGTTCCGAGTGGGTTTTTAGAGGCCCCTGACTACCCAACCTTGGGTTGGTAAGTGTGGTAGGCTTCGACGAGTCCCTTAGCATACTGGAGAATTCCACCAGAAGGGACATCCTCAGATGCTTGGTCAAGGAGCCCCACTACCCACTTCAATTATCAGAAATACTTGATGTTAGTCAACAGGCGATCGTCAAGCATTTGAAAGTTCTAGAAAAGGCTGGTTTCGTTGACTCAGAGAGTAAGAAGTCGGACAAAGGAGGTCCTCCAAAGAAGGTATACAGGGTCAATCAGTCGTTTTCAATACGACTAGACCTCGGTCCAGACCTTTTCAGAGCCGAGCACAGAAAGATGCCGAGGGGCGGGGCCGTGAAATTGTCGGGCAGTCTTCCGAGGGAGCTTGGGCAAATTGCTCGGAGTATCGGCAATAAGAGATCAATCCCAATGGTCGACGCAATGGGGGTTCTGTCTGACCTGGATTCTGCTCTAGAAAGGGTAGATGAGCAGAGGGATGCAATCATTGCTCTGCACCAACAAGTTATGCACAAGGTTTCACCCAGTGTCGAAGAGGAGTTCGAATCTTACGAAGAAAGGCAGCTCGCCCATGAAATGATGAGGAATCCCAGGAGGCCATTAGATCTGGACATCTTCTCAAACAGTCTCAGAATTCAATCGGTACATGCCGAGAAGATGATGGACACACTTAGGAATCGCCTGATGAGAGACTTCGCCTCCAACAGAGGGAGCTTCATAGCAGGCAGCGAAAGCGCACCCCTCCCTTGGTGGATGGCAAAGAAGTAGTCAGAAGACCATGTCGTCGTCGTCGACCCCAGGCATTAGGCTGCTAAGCTCTGCAAATCTTGCGAGAGCGGCTACCCTGCGACCCCAGACTACGTACCCAGCCACACCGACAAGCGAAAAGGTGGCGCCCACAATAATCACTGGTACAGAGTACTTCGCGACGACGTCTACGCCAACGTCGAGGGCTCCCCACGTGGAGCTCATCTTACCCCCACTGATGGCCATGATATTGTTCGTTTCGTCGGTCTCGACGATGTTGTTGTCTGGATCTACAACAACGACGATTTCGTGATTGCCTGCCTCGACCATGTAGAGAAGTGTGATTGGGTTAGCTTCCTCGGTGTCGGTCTGACCAATCGGCATTATTGCCTTGACGAGCTGCCTGTAGACGATGTTGCCCTCGTCACAGCCGTTTCTCTTGATATCTGATGGTGACTGGTCCTTGCAGAGGATGATGTTCACATCCGCTGCGTGGGCGTTTCCTCGGTTCAACACGTATACGCTAACAGAGAGCATCTCACCAATCTCTCCCTCGTTAGAGGAGATGTCTACCCTGTACAGATCAAGATCCGGGGCCCGGAGCCTGAGCTCGAGTACCTGCTCATTGTCGTCGCATTCTGGGGGAGGGTTGTCCAACAGGCCGTCCTTGTTGGCGTCGATAGTGCAAGAGTCCTCCCATATTGGGGTCTCATCATGGTCGCCACCTTGCTCAGAAGAGCCATGTTCGGATAGTAACTTGATTCCGATGAAGCGGTCCTGTAGTGCTGCATCGGGAGCAATGGAAACTATGACTACTAATTGTAGAGTTTCGTAGGGCTGCATCCTTGGAAGAGTGACGGTCCCGCTGGATGTGACGAAGCATTCGTCTGTCTCCTCAGGGAGTATCTCAGTCGCGGTGAGTTCGGAGCAGGGTTTCTCTAGGGGGTATTCAGACCTGAATCCCTCTAGCAGCGCATATTCGATTTCCCATGTGCTAAGCGGACCTAGGCCTGGTTTCACGCCCCATACGTTGTCTGCAATCGTGTTATTATGGACAGTTGGTCTATCTTCGACGTTGCCGAAGTTTGAGACGTTCAGAGTGAACCGGACTATTCTGCTTGGGGCTGTCGTCTTGATCTTGCTCTCTACAGATGGATCTAGAGTTATCCTCATGTCATGGAACTCTACAATCTCCACCCTTACTACTATCTGATCTTGGAGTCTAGTACCCTCGAATGGCTCTTCGCTCATCACGTTGAACGTTAGAGTATACTCGCCAGCCAGAGTCTGCTCGGGAACGTTGATGGAAATCTGTACAGTCTGGGACTCGTCCCTATCAAGCTCAGTGAACAGAATCCGGGGAATGTTTAGATCCCAAACATGGGACTCCCCGTTCGCATCTACAATGGAAGCGATCGAGATGTCGAAGCGGTCCGGCCCGTTTCCTAGGTTGTTGATCGTGGTATCCATGTCGTATGATTGGCCGGGGTATAATTCCAGCATGGTGTTCTCGACATCGGCTTCTAACTCGTACCTCTGAACGACGTTGGTCAGAATTAGGACTGAGTCGCGGACCTTCGGAGAGCCGTCCAAATGTGCTCTGATTGTCACAGATTCTCCTATTCCTGCTGTTGAGTTGAAGGGTGAGCACATTTCTGCTGTAACGCTGTATGGAGTCTCTATCTGCGCCCAGTAGATGTCCTCATCTGCAGAAGACGAGGCACCCGGCCAATCGGAGAAGTCCAGGTCCACCGTCCAATGCTCGAACCTCCAAGTTAGGAGATCGAAGTTTGGTGGTTTCTCCGTGGGTGCTCCAGGGGTGGTGAAAACTAGGTCCCCGGGAGTGAAGTGCTTTGTCACCTGTATCGGGAACTCGGCGCATTCTCCCGGTAGAACGTACAGCTTCGTGTCACCGATTTCGAATACTATGTTCCCCGTGGTTCTGATTGAGACGTTTATCCAAAGCTCAAGAACGTCAAATGTCCCTCTGTCTATGGACAACACCGGTTCACCGGTAGACCATCCTTTGAGATAAATTACGAACGTACCCGGATCTTGTGACTCTGGAACTGATACCTTGAGGTTCCTAGTGACTGTTTGCCCGGGATCAAGGGAAATAGACAGAGGGAAGTCTATCCCCCAACCGAACGGTAGAGCCCACTCATTCTGACCCCCTAGGGTCGAGGGGTCGTAGAATGCAAATGTGTCGAAGACGTTGCCGGTGTTCCGAATTGAGATTGAGAATACTGCTGACTTGCCTTGCTCAACATCGACCTGGAAATGGCTGGTGTCTAACTCAATTCCGTGAACCACGTCCATGAGAGTTAGGAGCATGAGTTCGTTGCGAATCGCGGGGTCCTTGTGAGATGTGGCAAGAATCCTAATCTGGGCCAACTCGTCCTGCTTAGCCTGGTAAATTGTGGGGGCTCTTACCCTGACGTACAATGGGACGATTTCCCCTCCTTCCAAGAATACAGGGGTGGAGTCAAAGACGGGGGTGTTGTTGGTCGCGAAGAACAGGGTGGCCGTCCAGTTGTTTGGCACACCGTCCATGGTTACAGTGAACGTGTCCTGGACCAACTCGGCCGGACCGGGTGTTGGGTTGGCAATTGTGATATTGAAGGTAGTTAGTTCGCTGGGTTGTATCGTGTGATAGAAAGTCTCTGCCTCGGCCGGGCAATCATACGGGTATCCCTCGATATTGGTATTTGCCTGCATCTTTTCATCGCATGCTAGGGAGACATCAACTAGACCCGTTAGTACGTGTACGTAGCATAACGTGTACTTGTTTCCATTGCTCTGATCGTTGCACTTATTCGTATCCGACCAACCAAGGTGAGCCCCGCTTCCCAGATCGTTGGCGAATGCGGGAGGCATCCCGAAATCAGGAATTAATGGAGAGTTGGGTCCCAATTTGTCCGACTGCCACTCGGTAACTGGAACTCTTTGCCAGGGGTCAAAAATCGCAGAAGCGATTGAGTTGAGGGGGAATCCATTGGGGTACTCGTCGTTGGTGTGATTCAGCCTTGTGTACATCACGGTCTCTCCTTGAGAGCCATTGTAGTTGTCTAGCCAAGAGAGGTGCACATTGTCGAAGTCGTCTGTCAGAATGGCGGGGAAATGGGAGTTTGCCCCAAATGGCCTATCTGCGGGAATTCCAGCAATTCCCTCGACTTCCGAAATCGCTCCGTCAGCAATTTGCTTAATGCCGAATGATGGAAGGCCCCCGGGTACACCGTCCCATTCGGCTGCGCCCCTCAATCGGAGACGTGTGTAGTATATCTCATAGTTCACATCGATATCGAATCCATACACCCTCCCATCTTGCCATGCAAGATGTGTGTTTCCCGAGGTGTCGATGGCTATTGATGGATGCAAGCTGTATGCATCGTCGAGGGTAATTCTGGTGTCGTTTACGACTACTAGGTGACCGTATCCCTGATCGTCCTCAGATGGGCCGATATCCTCAGCGTAGTAGTTCTGTTGGGAGTTTGCCTCGGTCCCAGGATCACCCCTTGTCCAACCTGGCCATGGGTTATCCAAAAGAGAGTGAGGATCTAGGACTGTCATGTAAATCTCCCTAGAGTTGTTTGTCGCTAAGTATACCATTGCCTCGACCATGATTTGCAACTCTGTGGAAGAGGACGCGGATGTGGGGAAGCTGTACATCTCTCCACCTGCACTGGTTAGTCTAGTCGTTGCCCCATTGCACGATCTAGAGTTGAGGCCGGAGCCCGACGGGCACTGTGCCAAGTCCATCATGTAGGATCCTACCGAGGTGTCGGAACCGGCCCACAGTGGAGTTGGGATTATGTCGGCAACTACGCAAGCGTCATGGGCTTGGTTGATGCTCTGTGTGTCATCGTTGTCCATTGGAGTCCCCCCATACGGGCCCTCGTCTGAAATTGGGATGACTATCTTGGTCGCATTAGGATTCCAGTGATGGTCCGCCGAAGTAGGTGGGTTGCCTGGAACGTTGCCCCCGATGTCCCTCCAAGACAGGCAGGCCCACGTAGCCGCAGGGCCCCAGAACTCGCTGTAATACCCCCCGTCGGCTGGAAGATTGGTGGCCTGGTTGTTGTATACCACCTCTGTTAGCTCTCGGATCCCTCCTGAGTCGTCGCCAGGAGCTATACCAAGTGGCGTGTTTCTCGGTCCTTGGCTTCCAGAGCCCCCCGTCTGGTAGGCATTTGCGCAGTTCCCGCTAGTTGAGGCCGCCGGCCAGTTGCCGCTCAGAGCATAGAGGGTTTCGTAGACGGTCATGTTCGCGCTAACAAGTAGTGGCTTGAGGCCGGGGAAGTAGCCTCCGCTAGCGAAGTTTCCACCGTAGAATACCACGCACATGTCTGCCCACTCAGTATTCATGGAACCAGAAGTGTCGATTGGAACGACCATCTCGACCTTGCCTCCTCTGGTGTCATCCCAGACAATCTGAACGAAGTCGTCAACATCAACGGCAACGTCCGGATGTCCCTTGTGACCAAGAATGGGGGTCAGGAGAGTATTATCGATCTCGACGATAACAGTTCTAGCGGTTTGGTCGACAGATAGCATCTTGTAGTAAATCTGAGATTGCTGGTAGAACATCTCCAGGGGTTCGAAAGAGTCCTCCCACACTATGTGTGGGTTGTTGTCTGAGTCGACGTCGATCGCTGGCCAGTCCCTGTTCTGGGGATCATTGGCTACCTCATAGTCGTCGGGAACTACGGAGAGTACGGAGTCCAGCGACGAGTCCCCGCTCTGATCGTCCAGAGAAGGATCAAGGAGGGTATACATGATCTTGTATTGGTTCGCCTTGTCTGTCCAAACTACATGTACCATGTCATCGTGATCTACCCGTATGTCGGGGTGCCATGCTCTCTGGGCTCCGGGGTCAGAAATTTGAGTCTGGTCGATTAGTGTCTCTCCACGCGGATCGAGCATCTTGTAGTATAGGTGGTTTGTGTTGCGGCTCCACACCAAGTGGATGTTGCCTTGGGAGTCTGCATCTAGAGCAATCATCCTGTCATTGTGTGTTCCGCTTTGCACGATCTGCACTGCATCTGTAAGTACGATGTCGGAGGCGCTGGCCCCGGGGGGAAGTGCGGAAAGGATGCTAGTTAGCATTAGGAAGACCAAGGCGATGCTCGCCTTCCTGGACTTCTTTTCTTCCAGAAGGGTGCAGTCGAAGCCCTGCATTGGCTGTTGTCGAGTTTTTCGCATACTTAACGTAAACCCCTTGCGGTCACTGTTTCAAGTCCTAGGCTCTCCCTCAAACGGTCTAAACCCAATCAAGCGGATCGAAGTCTTTGCCGAATCCGCCGGTTTCGTCCGTGTCTATCTCGGAGGTCCTGGGATGGGAATGTCCCCGGGACTTCCGACTCTTGTCCGACCAATCATCCACGGGGCCGGGCTTTCCTATTCCAGGTCCGAAACCGTATTTGATTTGATGTATCAAGGAGAGCTTGGTCAGCCAGACCCGCCTCATAGAATGCATAAATTCGTTCTGGGTTAGGCCATCGAACCATACTGGTCTTGATAGATTGAAGGCCTGTAGAGGTCCGGAGGTTCCATCCTTTTTCCGCCCAACATGAAGCACCCAATCAAGGTCTGAAGATGTCATGTTGATCCGTGTGTCGTGTAGCCAAGCCTCCCATCCTTCCGGGTCTTCGTTAGATAGTTCCCTCATTGACTTCTGCTGGCCTTCGTCTACCCTGGTGATTGAATAAATCAGAATGAGGTTCCTCTTCTTTGGAATTACTACGTTGAAGAGATGGCCCTGCTTTGTTGGTGGGTATCTAATGTGCAGGTGCATAATCGCCTGTGGATCAGTAACTTCCCTAGCCTCAAGCCTCTCACCGTCAAGCCAAGCCCTGATTGATTCTGCAGCTTCGCGAGAGTTCACGGCTCCCTCAGGGGCCCGACCTATTTAGACAAGTTGAGAAGTTTTTTCGCTTCAGATATTAGCTCTTCCAGCTTTGCCCCATCACGTGATGATGATAGTGCCCTCCTACGCTTAGAGTCGGCGAAGTCGACCCAATAATCGTACCCGAACAGGAAAATTAGGTTGCTTAGGTGGAAGGATATCATAGCAATTATCGTTGCAGGGACAAGTAGGTAGGAGACGCCGAAAGCGGAAAGCGCAAGAGCCGCGGCAATGGGCGGCCAAAATAGAACCGGGGAGAACATTGCAGCCAGCATGTGGTAAGTCGTCCTGGCGTCCACGCCTTCGTCAGTCCTATCCCCAAGAAAACGGGCAAGAAGGGCTTGGGGGCCGGTGGAGATAATCGTGATCGGTGCAGAAATTAGCATTAGGGGCAAGGCGAACATAAGGCTGCGCCAGTTTCTGGAAGTGGAAATCCCAGAGTCTGTGATAGACCTTCCATCTAGATCGTGAGAGTGGAGTATCTCGGCTGCTTGGGATGACGGTTCGATTATCTCTTCAGGAATGTCCCCATTGGAAATCATCTCGCGAACCCTCCTTGCTGCGATCACCTCATCCTTGAAGCTCGACAAACTGTCTCCGACCTGGTTAGCTTGAACGTGGGCCAATAGGTGCCATGCCCTGTAAGTTGTCCAATCGGGAGCATTCGGGGTGAGTTCTGACAGAGATTGGAAAAGCTGATCCCTCAGTGAGTTTACTTGTTTGTGGGGTGGCTCAACCCACTCACCACTAACCAGTTTTGGTCCGTGATCTGAGTCTTCTGGAGTTTCGATTAGCAGGGGGTCTCCAAATTCTACGAAAACGTCGGTTCTGAACCAGTAGTGTCTCCTGTAGTGAAGACCGACCGGTTGGATGGCTGGTGGGTCGATTCCCTTCATTGAAGCAATGGCGGCAGCGTTGATTCCAAACCTCATGGTACCAGTTTTGAATCTGTGTAATCGAGAGTCTTGGTGCGACTTTCCCTCTGGCATTACCACTGCATTGTGTCCGGCTGCGATGCAGTTTGTCATAGTAAGAAGGGAGCGTTGATTGATCTTCCTAGCATAGTCCTCATCTGCTACCCCCAATTGTATCTCGGGACGCCTGATTACTGGTTGTGAACCCATCCTTCTGGAGAACCAGCCAATCAGAGGCATAGTCATCAGATCGTGCCTTCCCATAGAAATCACCTTCCTATCCTGTGAAAGGAGCAAGGACATTGGGTCGACCAATCCATTAATGTGAATAGAAGAGAAGATGCGCCCTCCATTGTGAATAGGTGGTTCGTCTACCTGCCTACTTCGGAAAATGTACCGCCAAGCAATTCTCATCATCTGCATTATTAGGTGCCAGAATAATGGGCTTCCTGGGTGCCGTCCAGAATGATCCCAAGGAAGGTTATCGAGCTTCTTTCGCCTTAGTTTCATGGCTCCGCTAGACAGTACTGGGTCAACATCCGGTGCTGGTTCGTTGCCTGCCACGATGGGTCGGAGGAGTCTAAGGTCTTGATGGTTCAGAGCGTCAAATCAGGTGCTCCCTGATCTCTGAAGCGATCCTTGCTCCTTCTTCGTGGTCTATTGGGCTGGACTTGAATGGCCAGGAAAGGCCCCTTCCATCTTCATACTTTGGAATGATGTGGAAGTGGACGTGGAATACGCTTTGGAACGCGTTTGGACCATTATTCTGGAGTACGTTGAATTCCTTGGTCCCGGTTGCCTTAAGCACTGCTTGGGAAATCCGGGGTAGGACGGCCCCGATTGCCTGGGAAGATTCGGAGGATAGTTTTTCCAAGGTCCTAGCTGGCTCCTTTGGGACTACTAGGGTGTGTCCGGGGCTGAAGGGATTAATATCCAAGAAGGCGAACACTAGATCATCTTCGTATACCCTGTGACAGGGGATTTCTCCGTTAATAATCAGAGAGAAGATGCTCGGGCCTTCCTCATCCATATTCACACCGAACCAAAGATGGAATTGGCGACATTTGCCAGCCCGTCCAGCCTTATTGCAGTCACCATCTCTGTATTCATCACTACGGAGTCGTCTGTTATCCGAATCCCCTCATCCAATATCTCAGTGATCGAAGAAATTGCAGATTGCGATGATGTTTGCTCAGATGAAATAGACGAGGCCATGGCGTTGGACAGGCGTGTTGCGAACTGGCCTACCGTGAGCCCTCCTCCGTTTCTCATGGATTCGATTTGTTCGGATGATTCCCTGAGTGCCTCATCAATCGCCGATGGCCCTCCGAATTGGGCTTCTGCAGACCAACCCGATGCGTGGGCCCCAGCCGCCTTTCCAGTGACTAAGTCCTCTAGAAGGATGTTTCCTGGCAGGGGTCCTTCTCCATGCGTCCCGAAATGGCCGCTTCTCCCGGCTGCATATAGGCCTGTGAGCCAAAGCCTGGAAGGTTGGCCCTCGCCAGTAGACCCATCGAAGGTTACTCTTCCGAACTCGTCGCATGGTATTCCACCTGTAGTGAAAGCGACGCCGGCGGTAATTGGAATAACTTCCCTTGATACGTCTATTCCAAGCCTTTCAGATACATCAGAAGCGATTTGGGAGAACCAAGTAGCCGAGTCGGGCTCCATTGCTCTCATATCTAGGACGCACGGTTCGCCCTCAAGGACTTCCTCTGGGCCAACATCTTCACCGCTTTCTCTCCGGATCCTTGCTCCTGAGCCTAGTACGTCTATTGGAATGTGAATGTCACAATTTCTCACAGACAGCGGATGCAGAGGGGTTGATTCCATGCCCCTCAAGGAGATTCCTGCTCTCAACGCAAGAGAGGCTCCAGTGCCCGCACCTTCATTGGGCGTTGCCCATAGGCCCTGATGGCCCTCCGTTGCGAGAATAACAGACTTGGCTTGAATGGGGACAATCTCCCCCGTAAGTGTGCTCATCGTAATAATTCCCCTAACCTGTTGGTTGTCTACTGCCAGCCGTATAGGTAGTGTGTCTGCCCATCGCTGAATTCCTCTCTTGATTGCTTGCTCCTCGAGAATCCGGGTAACCTCTCTGGTGGTTGAGTCCCCACATCCAGTCATCCGATCTACACTGTGACCCGGAGCGCTGTATGCATGTGGGAGGCCTCCTTCTCTCGTTCTTAGTACGAGGCCCCATCGCTCCAACTC
Source organism: Methanobacteriota archaeon (assembly GCA_002725315.1). Classification (GTDB taxonomy): domain Archaea; phylum Thermoplasmatota; class Poseidoniia; order Poseidoniales; family Thalassarchaeaceae; genus UBA36. The sequence goes on from PBOL01000010.1 coordinate 33,269, forward strand.
AGCCAAAGTAGCGACTCCCTCTCCGCAAACCCTGGCTGCTGAAATCTTGTCAGTCGACTCTCCACCAGCAGAAATGGTATCTTCCCTGTGAGCTGAGGAGTCCAGCTCATCTATTGAGGCTGCAATTCCGGCTATAGAATGGGCGCCTGAAGCCGAGCCAACTCCCGAGGCGTCGATGAGTAATGGAGAGGTGCCTGAATCTGCACATGCTATCGCTGCACGCAGGGCTGCAGGTCCAGCTCCGACCACTACTACGTCCCACGACTCCAAGGCTATCGTAGTCGTCCACAAGTCCCAATCTCATGAACGTGACGCCCCGGCAGCATCGAAACAGGTTTCACTCTGCGACTGAAATTGCCAGTCTTCTCACTGCTACTGCAGCATCTAGCATCTTCTCTGCTGCTCCCTCTGGATTGAATCCCGAAGACAGGGAAGTAGTCACCACAAGAGACGACAAGGTCTCCCCATTTGGGCCTCTCAGGGTTACCTGCACTGGTCTAGATCCAGAGGTGTTTTTTTGCCAAGCCAGGCCTATCCATAACACGTAGCAATTGTCAATGAGCCTCCCTAGAACATCGACCAGATCATTTCCTTCCTCTCCAAGTCGGGCGGGTCCCTTGGGTTGTCTAGAGAGTGGGGGGCTCAGTCTGATGGTCTGCTTGTGCGGTTCTCCATCCGCAGCAATGATCTCTATCTCAACCTTGGATTCCTTCCTCGAGTGATTGTGGACCATAACGAATAGATCTCCCTGTCCTTGGGAGCATCTAGGAGGGATGTCTAGATCCATCCTCCATGGACTCTCAATCAATGAGGAGTGCCCTCGCATTGCAGAGTCCTGTAACCGGTCTATCAGCCTGAACAGTCCGGGCTGCCAAGCTCTGGTGTGAGCCATGAGTCTCCTAAGTGTCCTGATACTGAACTTCGAGTTGTCGTCAGTGAGTTCGTCAATAGCAGCGACCCTGAAAACCCTCTTTGATTCGGAAAGTAGTCTTTCGTCATCGAGGAGGTCGAGATGGTTCAGATGAAGCACCCGAAGTAAGTGCTCTACGGCTGAAGAGGGAGTTTGGCTAGACCGGACCTTGTTTTCCAACTCACCGACCCAGTCGTCCCATGCTCCTGCCGTTTCTGGATCAAGGTGAGCTACTACCAGATCTGAGAGAACCCTATCCAAGGTGCTCTGGTGAAGGGTTGGCGCATGAAGAGAGAGTAGCGGGAAGTCACTGTCGGTCATTGGAATCCGACTCTCGAGTTGTATCGTATTTAGGAGAGCTATTGCTCCAAGGAAGAGTGCCAGACCAAACAAGAAAGAGGCTAGAATTGTACCAGTCTCGAAGTTGTCGGCTGAGTTAATTGCCAAAGCAGCAACAATCGAGCAAAGGATGCGTGTCCTCTCTCTCAGTACCCTCTCGTGGAGAGTGTTGAGGATTCGTTCCACCCCGGGGTATGCCTCCATTGATTTCATACCCTCCGCTTTAAGTTGCAGACGGTCCCTAGCAGACATCTGTGCAAAGGAAGAGGCAAAAAGGGCGGGGGCGAAGAGAATTGATTGGAGTGCAAATAGAGCAACTCCCACCTGCTCAAATGCGTGGCTTCGGTCCGAGAAGAGCACTATGGTATAGCAGATGGCAACTACAGATACTAGCGTTCTGAGTCTGGAAATCGTAGGTAGAGTTGACACCCGAGTCCAGAGGACTCTTTGAGAGTCCCTTATCCTAACTCTCCTAGAGAGAGCAGACTCGGTAACTTGACCGAAACTGCTGTCGTCCCCATAGGGATTGGGAAGTAGAGAGTCGCTCTTCGCCACGCCCATCCGTATCGTTCATTCTGCTTGATGGCATCGGACGTCTGAGGGTTGTTTCCCCCGTTTTCAATCGTCACATTTCTTGGGGGGTGCGTGCTCGCGGAGACGGGCGTGTAGCATAGCCTGGATAATGCACCGGCCTCCTAAGCCGGGGACCGCGGGTTCGAATCCTGCCGCGCCCGCCATCATCTCATTGCCAGGCCGTGGAATCTGCCTGCTTCTGCGGTGCGGTGCAAGAACCTCTCGAATTGTATCCTAGGATACATTGATCGCTGTATGCCCACGTCGCACTCAGAGAGGGCGTCTAGCATCTCTGATCTGAGAGAGGGGGGGACGCTAAGTCTCCTGCCAACAATTACGCTGTGGATCTGTGAGATTATATCGGTCGCGTCCAAACCATGGTTTGACATGAGATTGTCAATTTCTGAAATCGCTCCGGAAAGCACCTTTCTCTTCCTACCGCCTTGATTCTCCCATCGCCACTCCACAACTCTACCTCTCAATGCGAGCTCCAAGAGGTGCCTTCCGGCTTGTAGGGTAGAGGCTTGTACCAGTTTGTGGACAGAGGTCCTGTCGTTCGCGAGCCCTCTGAGTTCCAAGAGTTCCAATATGAATATCGCTTTCTTCAGGTTTCCATCACTGATGTAAGCAATGTCTTCCAGAACTCCGTCAGCGGGTACGCAATCGTTTCTTTCGGCTATCGAAGCCAGTGTTTCTACTAGGGTCGTCCTTTCGGTCGAGGGGATTCGGATCATCTGGCTTCTGGACCTAAGGGCTTCAATAATCCTAGAAGGAGCCCGAGCAACTAGGATGAACCTAGATGCGTTGCCAATTACTTCCATCATCCTCCTAAGATATGCCTGGCGGATGTGCCCTAGGTGGTCCGCATCCTCTATGACGATGAGTCGGCTGATGGGAACATTGTTCGGTTTGGCTTCCGCTTCCTTACCAGATGGGGCGATATCTCCGGGGGTTGGGTTGACTATTCCTCTGTCGAACGCATCAAGGCTCATTCTTCCAGCGAGACTGTCCGAATCCGAACCTCCGGGCCTGAGGAACTCTTCGAACGATGCCATTGCTCCACGTTGCTTAGCAAGGTCGCGGGCTTGGAGTACATGGGAAGTAGCCTTCCATCCAGGACCGAGTATCTGCCTCGCTACGAGTCGCCAAGATGCGGTCTTTCCGACGCCGGCAGGGCCCGTGATTAGCAGATGCGGGGGGTCGGAGGATGTGCTGGCAGATGACAGAGCATGGCGGACCAATTCTGGAACTGCCAGCTCTGAGAAGCGAGAGGGTGCCTCAGATTCCAGCCAGCTCGCCATGGAACTAGGGGGAAGTGGCGGGCCTTGAACTCCGCGTTGGTCACTCGGCCTTCAGGACCTTGGCCATCCCATCTTTCCTGGGCTTGACGAATATCCTGTATCCACACTTATGGCAAGACTTCCCTGTAGAGCCGGCCTCGGACCATGTCATATGCCCGCAATTAACGCACTTGTATCGAATCTCGAGGGGGTCCATCGGAGAATTGCAGTGGCTGCATTGCTCCTCGCCAGTAGGGTTGTACTCCCTTCTATCTGTGCGGTTGCAGTTCCTACACTTGTGGAGAATGGTCTGGTCTGTCTTCATTCGTATCGTCCCGGCGACCTAGGGGGCCTTCTTCAATCTGTCCTATCATTCAGAGGCTCTCACGGGCTCGTTTGCATATCTCGACGAAGTTCTCGAAAATAGTCGAGCCGTGCTCTGTATCATTTACCTCGGGATGGAACTGTAGTCCGAATCTATCGAGGTCCTCGTTCTGCATTCCTTGGACCTCACACGACTCGCTATGGGCTACAACTGAGAAGCCCGGGGGTATTACGGTGACCTCGTCATTGTGGCTCTCCCAAACAGTTTGCTGCTCGGGGGTTCCGGCAAAAAGAGGCCCCCCGCCCCCAACAAGAGATATTGTCGCGGCTCCGAACTCTGGCTTAGGGGCCTCTCCTGCGTCGCCCCCGTAGTGACGGGCCATGAACTGGTGGCCGGCGCAAATTCCCAGAATTGGGATTCCTAACTCGAGATATTCCCCACAGTTCCCGAGCTCTCCGGTGAGTCCAACCCTTGCCGCACCGCCCGAGAGAATGAGCCCGTCTAATTCCCTCAATTCGCTAGCAGGTGTTGAGTTCGGAAGTATCTGTGTGTCGACCCCAAGATAACGGAGCATCCTCCACTCTCTATGCGTCCATTGGCCGCCGTTGTCAATGACATCAATGGCTATCCTAGGGCCCTCCATGAAGAACCTGAGTGCAGTTGGGCCATCAATGATGCCCTCTCAAAGTTTGAAAAAGGGAAGCAATCTCGGAAAAGAGCCGGCCCCGATGGTGTAGTGGCCTATCATGCAGCCCTGTCGAGGCTGCGACCCGGGTTCAAATCCCGGTCGGGGCGCCAATCAAACCGCCTCATTGGGAGGAAATCCACGCTTCGAAAGAGCACAGGCGAAGGGTGCTGCTATAGTCCCTCTTGACTCTGAGAGAGGGCTCTGGCTTACCCTCGAGAGTCAATGGAAGAGCACTCCGAATGGAAGTGTTCGCATCCTCGATGTCTGTTTCCGGAGCAATCACCCTTCCCCTAACCATTGAGGGTGTCTTTCGATCTAGCAAGGGTACTAGGGTGGGGAGTAGATCTATTGTCCTGTGAGGAAGATTGACAATCAGCAAGTCCCATCTCCCTCTAAGCTCGGGGTCTTCACATAGCTTCGTAGCATCGGCCACGCCCACAATTCTATCTTCGAATAGCCTTGCTATCGGCTCAGGCTGGGAGGGATAGTTGCGCCCATCCCATCGTCGAAGGTTGTCAAAGAGCAGTTCCACTGCATCTGAGTTTAGATCGGAAGCAAGGACTTCCCCCACTAGATCGGGCTCCGAAAGAAGGGCTGACAGTGCGGGCCCGACTCCACAGAAAGGATCGCAAACTCTGATGGGTCGGCCGAGAAGAGCGCGCAATTCCTTTGCAAGTGATAGAGTCTCCAGCCTCTCTGACTGTAGTTTTGTGGAGAAGTAGGCCTTGTTTGGGTCACAGGCTATCGCCCGCCCGGACTCACGGACCAGAACTCTGGTTGTGCTGACTGAATCTGGAATTTCTTCGGTGACAATTTCTTCCCCGATCCTAGCCCCTATGGGTGTGAGTTTCCTTATCCTCAGCTCGCCCTGCACTCCTTCGTCATTGAGAACAAGTCTGATGTGTGGGTGGGATAGGAGCTTAGCCCTGGCAATTTCAGAAGTGAAATCCTCCAATTCATCTTCTATCCTCACAACCATCATGTCGGAAATGAATTCATGGGAAGATGGCCACGCATCCCCATGTGACTCAATATCGTCCTTCCCGACGAGCAAGGAGAGGTGGTTCCACCAATCCGAGTCTATTCTGGAGTCAGGGGATCCCTCCATTAGCTCTACCTCGTATTCATGAAGGGGGGCTGTGATTGTGACTGGTGCTCCGGCACTGATTGGAATCATCCGATTGCCAGAATCATCAGAGAAAACCCTCATTCCAAGGGCAAGCCACTGCCTTTCCCTGAGTATGGATAGAGCCTGCTCAACTTCTCGATTTGGGACTCGGAGGTGGCGCAGCACGTTGATGGGCCGGTAGGCGCCATCGCTTCACAATGACGGAAGGCGGGACAGCGTGATCAGGAGTATTCTGATTTCCCCTCTAAAACGATACTTTCTGACAAAGAGGTTGTTCACAGAAGCCAAAGAATTGGCGCAGTCTAAGGGAAAGGGGCTGATGGTGATAGGTGATCCCTGTAGTGGGAACTACTTCCAGTTCATGTCAAGCTTGTTCCCGAACTGCGAACACGGCGATGTTACTGTGGACCTGGGTGGATGTGATGACTGCAAGAGAATGGATATCAACGACATGTCCGCATGGAATGAGTTCGAAGACGGGGCGTTCGTGGTAATGGAGACCGGGGTTCTTGGATTCTCAAAAGACCCGGAGAAGGTTCTAGGGCAAATCAGAAGAGTCTCTGGTGGTGACTTCCTTTCCGCGGGAGGTAACAGAGGTTTGCTGTGGGAGATGTACCTCTACAAGACCTACAGCAAGGAGTTGATTTACTCCATGGATCCCTTCGATTCTAGGGTAGACGTGTACTACTCGGGAATAAGGCTAGGCAGAAAGGGTTCCTTTCGACTGAAATTCTGAAGCACATCAGATTGATGTGCTTTAGAGGAGGGGAGGGGGCGATGGCAGTCGATGAAATGCCTCCGGGTCTCTGGCTAATCGGAATCGGTCCTGGCGATCTAGAGCACATGACAGAGAAAGCAAGACGTGTCGCTAGAGGGTGCAACAAGAGATACCTAGAGGGTTACACGGCGCTTCTTCCTCCGGGGCAGGAGGATTTGCTAGAGGGCGTGGTGGGACCATGGAATAGGATAATGCGGCCAGAGGTTGAGGAGCCAAAGGACCTGCTTCTAGAGGCAAAGAACTCGGCGGTTGCACTTCTGGTGGTCGGTGATCCAATGCAGGCCACTACTCACATCGACCTGGAAGCGCACTGCATAGAGCAAGACGTTAGTTTTGAGGTGGTTCCAGGAATGTCGGCTACAACTTTAGCGGTATCCCTCTCAGGCTTGCAATCATATCGATTTGGACGACAGGTTACCCTTCCGTACCCTTACGGAGAGTATCTAGCAACATCGCCATTGGAGATGATCGATGCGAACTATGTCAGAGGACTGCACACCCTTGTCCTGCTTGATCTAGACCCAACGGGGATGGGTTTCGACCCCCCCAAACCAATGCAGCCTGGAGAGGCGGTCTCTGTTCTACGGGCAATGGTTGAGAAGTTCATCGAGGAGAGTGGGGAGAAGGAGAGCCTTGAGGTCCCTGTTGACGAATGGGATGGCATTCTCCTTAGTGACATTGGTACTGAGGCGCAGAGGATAGTTTCCGGTGAGTTGGGTGAAATTGCAAATGTCCACGATGGTTTGATCCATACTCTAATCCTCCCAAGCGACATGGGTCCGAATGAGAAGGAAGCATTCGAACGAAGAAGAATGTAGAATCGCTCTTGCGACGGAATCAAGTCGGGTTGACCCGTCGCCTAGTCGATAACATGGCCAAGCCGCCAGCCGAAGTTCGGTTCCCAGGGGACAAGAACAGGAGACGTAGGCTTAGAGTCAGGGGGATAAAACAGGCCTCTAAGGAGATCCAGAGGAGGCTTGAGTCCAACCTAGAGTCACTGCAGGAGGACCCGGAGGTTTTCCTTCCTGACATAAAATGTGAAATTGGCAAGGCGTCATTCTTCGGGCCAAAGGATCCGATGGCGATTACGCTCAAGGAAATAGGTAACGTTTCTTCGAAACGAAATGACTCCCGTTGGCTTAGGAACCGGATGTCTAAGAGGAGGGGGGACGGTGTGAGCATGGCTTTGGCCGGCAGCCTACTAGCCGCTTCCGAAGAGGACCTCTCCACCGTTTCAGTATTCAAGAGCCCGTTGTATGGGAATGCTAGCTATCTGAAAAGAGGCAATGGGAGGCCGGGTCACCTTGTAGGAATACAGAACTTCACCCACCCAAGGCTGAGGTTGCTAGTTTGGGACGATCATGCAAGGTCAGGACACTACTTCTTCTCATGGGATAGCGGTTTCGTTTACACTGGCGCGAAACCGGAAGCCCCTCCAGAGTGGATCAAATGGGCCTTGGACAACTCCTCTGTAGATCTCTCGGGAGATGATTTGAGGTGGACTGTCGGGCTTGACGAGAATGTTGTGAAGAATGATGAGCCGACCGAGCAAGGCTGGCTAAAGCTTACCTTCACGGACGGAACCGTGGTAGGGCTATCTCAAACTGCTCTTTCTAAGACCGATGAGCCCCTTGCACAGAGCATTGCAATGGCTATGATGCCCCCAAACAAGCTCGGAGAAGTTTGCAAGGCGGGTTGGATGTGGAAGCCGGGTGGATGGCCAGAAGACCGGGGCCTTCCGGAACAGGGAGAAGAGAGATTGGGCGAGGTTCTTGACGGATGGCTCAAGATGTCACTGGAAGACGGGGTACTGGCCAGGGCCTGCAGATCCAGTGTACTCAACTCGATTACAGACGGTTTCGTGGTTGGAAATAATTGGTTTGCAGAAGAGGACCAAAGTGGATTCCTGGAGCAAATGAGCGGAACAGAAGACGAGAGGCGCGCTCTTGCTTGCATACTAGACTCGCTAGAAGGTGGGGTGCATGTGAGGAGTGATGGGGTAGTGCTTGAGCTCGAAGACAAAGTAGTGAGATTAGAAGATTCGTCATGTCATCCTGTACTTGTCTCCCTTTGGCCAGAACACGGAATGGAGGTCCTAGAAAGCCTATTCGGAATTTCTGGCGAAGAGGCAGAAAAGACACATGCAAGGCAGACGAAGAGGAAGCAAGGATTTGGCGCATTCCTGAGAGAACTAGGGGAGAGCCTCAGCACTGCAATGAGGCTGGATAGGCTCCCTTGGGAGAGTAATTCACTGCCCTCGCCCCTGTCATTCGCAGACCTACTAGTCAGGAAGGCGGCGGACGACGGTATAGCATCAACCGTCTCTTTGGCTAGGGGTGGAAGGGGTATTGAGGCCGCAATGGGCTGGGCTTGGCTTGTTGTCCACGACAGAACTGAGTCAGATGCATGGAGGTTTGACGAAGGCAGCAGAGACAAAGGAGGGGATTGGGTTCCGGCTCTACAAGCACTTTGGGATGCTGCTGACTCCCTACTGCTAAAGGATGACCTGAAGGCCGAGGAAGATTACAGAAGCTCAATGGCCTGGTTGGCAGAGGTCAGTGGTTCTGGTCCACTTCCTTGAAGAAAATGAGTAGGGGAGATTGCAAATGGCAATGGAGGTTCCCGGCCCTTCTTCTCCTGCGGTCCACAATGTAATGATTGCCAACACAAGCAAGGACACGAAACCAGAACTGTTGGTAAGGAGGATTCTCAGGAAGGGCGGCTTCCCGGGATACAGGCTCCATTGGAGGATAGATGATGAGGGGGGCAGGTACGTCTGTCGGCCCGATATCACATACCCCGGTAGGAAGTTGGCTGTCTTCGTCCATGGTTGCTTCTGGCATCGATGCCCGAGATGTGCTCTAGGCCTTCCAAAGTCAAACGTCGACTATTGGAGACAGAAGTTCGAGAAGAACGTCGAGCGCGACAGTAGAAAAGAGGAGGCCTTAGTGGTACTCGGCTGGACTGTCCATACCATCTGGGAATGCAAACTCGAAGGCGGCGCTTCCGAACTGCTCGGGATTCTGAATATCCAGAATACAGAATTTGAAACGGATGACGGCATGCGGCAAGCGTGCGACTTCTGACCTTCTTCAGATTCTACAGGCAGATCCGAAAGGATGGGCCTGCGGACCTAGATTGGATACAAAGGCAGGGACTTCTCGCAGTGAAGTTGACCCAGATCTTCGCTCTTAGGCCCGACATGCTCAGCATAGAGAAGTGCCGACAACTGCAGCAGATGTACAGGAACGCATCCACCATTCCCCCCGAGGACGTAGAGCGCATTCTGCGAGAAAGGGCCCCAGAGGGTTTCCACGATTCGATCGCTTGGTTCGAAAAAGCCCCACTTGCTGCTGCTTCGGTAGGACAGGTGCACAGGGCTACTCTAACCAACGGAGAAGATGTCGTGGTTAAGGTGGTGAAGGCTGACCACAAGGAGTCTTTCCAGAGGGACGTAAAGAGGTTGATGAGGTTGATGAGGATGGCCATATCCCTGTCTCCTAAACTGAGGAGGGTGGGGAATCCCATGGCATTGCTCAGGCACGTTGAGGATTACACAACCAGGGAGCTGGACCTGCGGAATGAAATCAGAGGAGGGTCAGAACTGGAGGCGATACAAAGTAGTCTATCAGAGGATTTCCCAATGCCTAGACTACGTTTCCCGAAGTACTATCCAGAGATATCCAACGAACACGTCCTGGTATCCGAGTTTGTGAGGGGTAAGACTCTAGAGGAGTGCATCAATGATGAGAGCCTTCCATGGGAATACTTGATCGAGTTATTCAGGATTCAGGGTGCCTACATGTTCGGAGTGGGGACCTTTCACGGTGATCTACATCCAGGTAACTGCATTATTGACGAAGAAGGAAACTTCGTATTCATCGACAATGGTGCAATCTGCGAAGCCCCCCGGAGAGTTAGCCTATCGCTGTTCAAGTTCTTCGAAGAGTTATCCAAAGGTAGTCTTGATTCTGCGTTTGAAGCCCTATTGGACCTAACTGAAGAGAGGCCTTCGGAAGAGAGGGTCAGGCGCTTCAAGAGCAGGATGGATGAGATTTACGAGGGGTTCGGAGAGAAAAGCGTAGGTGAACAGAGCCTGACTGACCTAATGATGAGGACCGTTAGGGCGGCAGTCGAGGACGCGGGGGCCGACTTCGGCGAGGAGGGTTTTCCAATCATTAGATCTCTGATGTACATGGACGGTTTGGTAATCAGAACCCATCCAGAGGTCAAGTTGATTGCCGAGATGGGTCCGTCGCTGGTTGAGTTCAGAGAAGGGCTGGGGATGGAGTGATTGGATGAGCAGCCATAGTGACGTTCTCGTGGTAGGCGCTGGACCTGGTGGGCTGGCTTGCGCGATGCTGCTGGCCAAGGCCGGGGTCAACGTGACGATACTCGAGAAATCGGATGACGTGGGAGGGAGGACGCGCGTCTTCGAGAAGGATGGGTACAAGTTCGACAACGGTCCGACTTTCTTCCACTATCCAGAGATAGCAGAGGAGATATTCAGTGCTCTGGGATTGGATGCTCATGAGGAGCTTGGCCTTATTCCTCTAAATCCAAACTATCGTCTCGTCTTCGGTGCCGGTGGGAGTCTTAATGCGACCACAGACATGGAGGATATGGTCGCTCAGATAACCGAACTTTGCGGTAAAAAGAACGCGGAGGGCTTCAGAAGGTACGTGGAGGACAACCGGACCAAGATGCGGCTCTCGAAGAATTGCCTGAACACTCCTTGGAGAGGGCCGATGGACCTGATAAACCGAAGGGCGCTGAGGGTTTCTAGGGTTCTTCGACCATGGAGGAGCGTGGCATCTGACCTAGCTAGGATGTTCCCCGACGAGAGGATGCAACTGGCAATGTCGTTCCAGACCAAGTACCTAGGAATGAGTCCCTTCCACGCTCCTAGCCTATTCACCATTCTTGCATACCTGGAGTACGAACACGGTGTCTTCCACACAGAGGGGGGACTAGGGACGATAACCCAGAAAATGGGGGAGATTGCCAGGGGATTGGGAGTCGAGATTCGTCTCAACGAGCCAGTGAGTGAGTTCGTCTTCGAGGGAAAGACAGTGGTGGGCGCTAGAACCTCCGAGGGAACTTACACTGCAGATAGATACGTCATGAACGTGGACTTCGCCACTGGGATGAAGGGGCTGGTTCCAGATGTCCTTAGGAAGAGGTGGTCAGACAAGAAATTGGACGAGAAGTCTTACTCCTGTTCCACGTACATGCTCTATCTAGGTGTTGACAAGCTGTACGACACCCCGCATCACCAGATCTATGCCGCGAAGGACTACCAGAAGAACCTGAGAGAGGTTACGGAGAACAAGGTGACTTGGGACGACCCCTCTGTCTACGTCCAGAACGCCTGTGTCACTGATCCGACAATGGCTCCAGAGGGTCACTCAACAATCTACGTCCTAGTACCAGTGAGCAGCAGTCACGATGGGATTGACTGGGATGATATCAAGGATGACTACATGGACGTGATACTGGGACAGATGGAGCATCTAGGGTTCACCGACCTGAAGGACCACATAGTCTCCCAGACGATTGTGACTCCCGATGACTGGGCATCTCGTGACATCTACAAGGGAGCTGTGTTCAATCTAGCCCATGGCCTCGACCAGATGTTGTGGCGGAGGCCTCAGAACAAGTTCGAGGAACTGGAGAAGTTGTATCTTGTCGGTGGTGGAACTCATCCCGGGAGCGGTTTACCGACGATTCTGGAGAGTGGCAGGATATCGGCAAAGATGATTTGCGCCGACATGGGGATTGATCCTGATTGGAACGGTGCAGACCCGTGGTTCGAGGACCTGAGACGCCCAAAGATCAAAGCTAGAAATGTATGAGGTGTTAAGGTGGATTTGTTCGATCTCTCTTTCTTTCTTTCCACGATGTGGGTTGGCCCTTTCTGGATAGCGATGCTAGTCTACCCCGAGCATGAAAAAACCCAATCTGTAATGGGCGGCCCCTGGTTCTTCTTGGGCCCGATAGTGATTTGGTGGGCTTTGATGGCATCCGACCCACAAGCACTTGTTGACTTCGCGAAGGACTCGATGGATCCTAGAGGGGTGCTAGACGGCTTGGCCGAGTTGTTGGGAACGAGGGTCGGAGCGTCTGCGGCCTGGGCCCACTTCGTCGCTGGTGACATCGTGGTAACTAGGTGGATGTGGAAGAGGTGCTTGGAAAGGGAGGTCGATAGATGGGTTTCGACGGTGTCGGTTTTCTTCGGAGTCATGCTGATGCCGGTTGGGGTTGCATTGCACCTAGCACTGGTTCGTGAAAACACGGACTGATATTATGGAAGACTGGCTGGAGCACTTGGTCGCGGTTCCATACGGACTATGGATTGCATGGGTAGGCGTTCAGCACTTCCGTGATCCCGCATGGTTTGAGCCGATAGTGCCAAGCATACTCGGGAGTGCAAGGTTCTGGGTCTATGCCAGTGGCGCCTTCGAAATCATGCTCGGGCTGGGGGTTGCTCTGCCCTGGTTCCGCAAGGAGGCTGCCTTTGGGGTGACGCTGATGCTTCTGGTGCTGTACTGGGCGAACCTGAACATGTGGGTAAACGACATCCCATTGAATGGTAAGACGTATGCTAGTCACTGGCACGCCCTACGGGGAGTTGGGCAGGTTGCCTTGGTATGCATCTCCCTCTGGTTGGGTGGGTTCGAAACGGGGCAGAGGCTGTCCGAATGGATCCGTTCTAGAGGATGGTGATTTGACTAGGTCAGTACCTGATTGATCCTGTGTACCTCTTCGACCTGGCCAGTCTGGAGATCATAAGCGGAAATCCTAGGTCGGTGAGTCGGGTCCCGAAGGACAATTCCCGTATCGAGCAAGACAGCGGATGGACGTCCGTCTTCCAACGGTACCGGGCTCCTCCAAATGCCCCCTTCGGGTGATTCTACTTCGAAGTTTGAGAGCATCTGCACGGGAGTGTGGCCTGCGATAATCTGCCTATGAGGATCCAATGGGAAGGTCGCTCGGAACACCTCCCGGGACTTGAGTCGATCCTCATCCGTTTGCTCGTCGAGAGGTATGTCTGCTCTGTATCCGGAGTGGGCTAGGCGGAATCGGTTCAGGATGACTTCCGTTGGCAGGCTGTCGGTGTAATCAAGCCAGAGTCTTGCGTTCTTCCTCTTCTCCTGTTCACTGTTGCCCATGGAATCAAGAGTTGCCCTACCCCCTACTCTGTCAATCCAGAAATCCTCTCGGCGGGGATTGTCTCCCAGAGCGATCGACATCAGAAGCTCATGGTTTCCCTTGATTGAGAAGATTCGGTCGCTCTCGCTTACTATGCAGAGGACCCCTTGGCTATCCGGGCCCCTGTCGATCAAATCGCCGACGCAGATTACCATATCCCCCTCCATTAGTTCGAGCTTGTCTAGGAGAATCTCGAACTCTTCCCTGTATCCATGGATATCGCCAACTGCCCATACCGAGGAGCCCCCGTCAAGTGCCTCTTGGAGGGCCTTCTCTAGGCCTAGATCCCTATGAGTAGGGTTCATCCTACTCCTCTTCGTCCGACTCTATCGGAATCATTGGCACCAGCATGGCAGCGATTAGCAGCACAGGGATGAGGATGAAGATGGCTCCGAAGAAGCCCGCTGGGGATCCTCCTGGCCTGGGAATTGCAGGCTCTATCAGCATCCCAGTGATGAACATGGCCGCCATCAGCGCCGCTATTCGCATATTGTCCATAATGGATTGGCCGGTTCCGCTTAGTCTCTGAGGCAGCAGCAGAAGTATCAGCCAAACTATCAAAACCATCAATGAGAGCATTGCTAATGGGTTTACCTCCTGGGGCCCCCTGCCCTCCTCGAGAGATGTCTCCATTGACATCAGGACACGCAGGGAGATTGCTAGTATCGCTACTGCCAATACGGCAATCATTGCCATTCTTCCGTCCCTGCCTTTGCCTTGTGACATCAGTTTCCTTCCTCCGCTAGTTCTACTCGCTTACCCATTCCGTCCCTGATCCTCCTAATTTGGCCTTCTGACTCCATCCTAGACAGGAGCCTGCTTGCCTTCGAATCGGTGAAACCGGTCTCTCTGACTAGCTCGGCCTGCCACATCGAGCCGTTGCTTGACGACAGTATGCCGACCACTGTTTGCTGGTCTTCCGAAAGCATCCTAGGTGTGCTGGGGGTATCCCTGCTTTCAGGCGCCGGTTGTCTGCGCGGGTCGTTTAGCCACATCAGGGATACGCCGATGATTACTCCGACGCTGGTAAGGAATAGCGAGTAGATTACGTAGGATGCGAAGTATCCGGACGTGCCGGATTCGAAGGTGAACGGAACCGCGATTAGGAGTATCAGCATGAATCCGCCCAATGCCAGAGTGATCCTAGCCACCCTGTCCATCGGGGGTTCCTGGCCCCTCCCTGAAGTCGCATCCATGAAGCATCCGCCACTAGTGTAGATGTGAATGTTGGGCGGCCCGGTGCGTTGCCGGGATTCTCGCACTACTCTTGGTTATCGGGGGGAGTCTGCCTCGTCTCCCCTGTCGTCATCCCCAGAGTCGTCCTCTCTTTCCGAATCCTCTTCCAGTTCGCCCCAATCACAGTAGAATACGCCGTCGCCGCGGTCTGCGGCCTCTGTCCAGACTCCCATCCTAGACTCGCACATCTCCTGGGTAATCTCTGTGTGATGGGGTGCTGGAAGCGGATGCCCCCGGTCCTCGCACCTGTCTATCATCTTGCAAAGGGCTCCGCCCATTCGGCCGCGGAATCCCTGTCTCTCGTCATGGTCCCTGTGGCACCTGAAATCGTCTGCGCACTCCCTGTGGTGCTCTGCACGAGAGATCATGTGCCTTAGTACAGTTACTATTGTCTCTGAGTCAGCCGGGCAATCAGCGCTGTCGAGGCAGAAGTCAATCGCCTCCTGAGCAGCCCTGAGTTGGGTGAACTTCTCCTCTGCGAACTCCATCCTCTCGGTCTCTTCCCAGTGCTTTCTCTCGTCCCAGTCCTTGAATTCCTTATCGTCACAATCGTAGTAAACAACACCATTTTCTTCTCTTATGCAAATGTGATAGTCATCGGCCTTGTCTTCCTTGGCCTCGTCATCCACGGAGTCGGTCCCGTCTACCTTGGCCTGCATTCCATCGACAGCCCAAGTGAGTTTCTCGATCATGGAGGATAGGGATTCGGCGTCTGCTGTGCAGTCTGCGCTGTCGAGGCAGAATTGGAAGGCTGCGATAAGGTTGGAGTCGATGTCGATCCTCTGCTCGAGGTGCTCGGTCCTGTCTTCCATCCTGTCGTTCATTCGGTTCTTCATTGCCTTCCTGATTTACTTACCCATTGGCTTCCCATCAGTTTCCTTCTCCTCCCAAGTGTCCTCTCCGGTCACATCATCGACCGCTCCCTCGAAGGGGTCCGCCTCTGCGTAAACCGGTGCAGCGTAGTCCTCCAGGGTCGCTGCAACCGAGGCCCCGGCCAGCAGGGACACAACTGCGAGGGTGATTACCCCGATTGTGGCTCTGTTCCCATTCTGCTCCGTTCTCTCGCTCTTTCCTAGCTCCATATCCTGTTCACCTTGCAGTGCCAGTGGGTGCAAAACCATATTATAATCTGGCCCAAATGCTCGATAATAGGTGAAAAAACCTGCAAAAGGTTGTCGAGGGTTCTTGATGTAGTGCCGTTTGCGAGCACCATGGATTTGATGCTGAGAGTTGCTGGTTTACTCGGCATAATCCTTGGAGCCTTCCTGTTCCGGGACAAGACTGGAAGGGGTTCGGGCAAGAGGATTATTCAGATTTTCACCATTATCGGAGGATCTGTGGGATACTTGGCGGCAACGGGAGCCTTGGCGATTGGGGCGGAAGAGTTTGTCGGTGATGGTGATCCACGGGTTATCCAGGTTGTGTTTACCTTACTGGGGGCCTATATTGCCAGACAATGGGCCAAGATGGCTCGTCGTGCAATCGTGATATTGGGGCCTCCATGGGCGATTCTGATGTTCATTGATTATCTAGAATACCAAAAGGGAATTGACATATTGGGCCTGGCTCAGAAGATTCCTAGCTTCCCCAACATTTCAGCGGGCTCTATGGAAGGCCTTCTGATTATACTGGTCACCGCGATTTCGATATATACGAGAAGGGTGATGAGGAGGTATGCACCATTGGTAATTTCTGGTATGCTTTCGGGATTCTTGATTACCTATGGGTTCGTGTTCTTGGTAACAGGGATACAACCAGAGCCCGGTGGTCCTGAGGTTTGGGGGGTCGTTTCGATAGCCTTAGTCAGCATCACGCTACAGGTTCGGTATATCTCAAAGGCAGAGGAGGGTAGGATTCGGAGAGAACTGTACAGAACGGACGAAGATCTGATTGCACTCAAAGAGAAGGCCTCGAAAGCGAAGAAGACGGTAACAAAGGGCTTTGGAGACACCTTGGTTGTGACCTGTCCGGCTTGTTCAGTGAAATCCCCTAACAAAGTGATTACAAGGAAAGAAGGTGCAAAGGGAATTGAGGTCTTAGTCAATTGTCGCTGGAAGAACGAGTGGGAAGAAGTATGCAACAACCACCATACAGTAATTGAGGTCAAGGCCGGAACTGCTTACCACAATTAGCTAGGGTCTCATCCAATTTCTGCAGAGCGTCATCGACGTCGTATGCGGTTAGCACCATTGGAGGCTTGATCTTGATCACGTTGTGAAGCGGCCCGTCTGTGCTTAGAAGAACCCCCTTTTCCCTCATCATGTCGACCAAAAACGCTGCCTCGATGTCTGCTGGCTCCTTCGTAGCCCTATCCCTAACCAATTCAATCCCAAGAAAAAGGCCCCTACCACGAACGTCGCCAACTATCTGGTGACTATCCATTAGAGAATTGAGTCCGTCCATGAGTCGTTTTCCCAGCGAAGAGGCCCCCTCCATCAATTTCTCTTGTTCAATTACATCTAGTACAGCGCTTCCAATGGCACAGGAAACCGGATTCCCTCCGAACGTGCTGAAGAACTCCATCTCACCGAAGGCAGAGGCCACCTCCTTTGTGGTGAATACGGCCCCCATTGGATGGCCGTTGCCCATGGGCTTTCCCATTACCACAATGTCTGGAATAGCTTCCGAGTCATCAAAGGCCCACATACTGGAGCCGACCCTTCCAAATCCGACCTGTACTTCGTCTGCTATCAGCAGNCCGCCTTCNTTTCTNACCGCTTCTGAAACGGCTTCCAAGTAGCCTTTGGGAAGAGGGACCTGCCCGGCGCAGGAAAGCATNGTCTCGATGAGAAGACCGGCCACTCCACCCGANTTGCCGATTACAGAATCTGNCTCTCTGAAGAAATCCTTGCCTTCTCTTCTGTAAGAGTCTGGTATAGGCAAAACGTGAACCCACGGTTCNGGTGATCCCTTGCCCCCGGGGCCCTTGAATTTGTATGGGCTCAGTTCGATGAGCATCCCAGTGTGACCGTGATAGGCTCCGTCCAATACTACCATATCTTGCATTCCGGTGAAGGCTCTAGCAAGACGAACTGCGAGTTCGTTTGCCTCACTTCCGGAGTTTACCAGGAAGCCAACACAGAGTCTCTCAGGAAGCGTCTCAGAAATCCGAGAAAGGTAATCTGTAAGTTCGGCGTACAGATATCTGCTGTTGGTGTTCAATACCCCCATCTGCCTCCTTCCAGCCTCGACTACGTGTGGGTTGCAATGGCCAACATGGCTAACGTTGTTGACTAGGTCGAGATATCTGGTCCCATCTGCCGCGTGTAAGTACTGCATCTCACCCCGAACAATGTGTAGAGGAGTACCGTGGGCAAGGGACAAGGAGGAGCTTATGTGCCTATTTCGGGCCTCAATTAGCTCTTCCATGTCAATCATCGTCGAAAACCTCAATCTCCGCGTTTCGGCGTACAAGATCCGTAAATCGATTATTGAATCTGGTGGCCCTCACAATGTGGTTATCTATCCAGTGGTAATTACCCCCTCTAGGCTTGCCCATCAGAAGGCCGTGGTATAGGAATCCACAGTCATTAAGCCAAGACTCCGTAACTTGTCTGTGACTCTCGGTCCTAGCAGTGAAGAAAGTGATTGCGTGGCCCTCTGAATACCATTTGTTGATAGTCTCGAGGGCATCAGGGTAGTGTTCGGCAGAAGCCATCCTATCGGGCTCTTCGTTGGGAATGTCTTCTCCTATCGTTCCGTCAATATCAATCAGGTAGTTCTTGGTGGTGGAGGGGAGGAGTGGGCTCACCTTGCGGCCCTGCTCGTCATAGGCTTCCTCCAATTCCTCCACGCGTTTCCGCGTTGCCGGGCCGTCCATAATGGATAGGTATGGGAGTTCCGGAATCTAGCAACAGGATTCCGTTCTCCGAACCGTTATCAACAAAGATGCGGGCCGCTGTTCGTGCCAGGAACCTTCGACAGGACAAGGGGCAAGGCCCTGACCAGAGAGGTTTCGCCGAGGTATGCGGAAGCGGTTTCTAGCTTCTTCAACACAAGGATGCCTGACTACGAGGCGGCGAGGGGGGCACAGCAAGCCTACTTCGCCGCTCTGAGGGCACATGGGAGCGAGGTCATCACCCTCCCTCCCCTGGAGGATTTTCCAGATTGCAGCTTCACTGAGGACACAGCGGTTATCCTAGAAGACAAGGCGGTCATACCCAATCTAGGGCATCCAAGCAGGGACGGGGAGAAGGAATCGATTGCTGATTTCCTCGCAGACGACTTTGAGATTACGAGAATGCCCGCGGGTGCGACATTGGATGGCGGCGATGTGGTCTTCTACGACGATCGGTTCCTCGTTGGTCTGTCTACCAGGACAAACAGGGAGGGTGCGGACTTCCTGACCGAACACGCCAAAGAGGTTGGTATGGAGGTTCAGTTATTCAGCGTCCCTGCAAGCACCCTCCACCTAACTACAGTATGCTCCAGTCCGAGGCCTGGCACGGTTGTTGCAGCAGAGGGTCACTTGACCGAGGCAGACCTTTCCTTCGCAGAGGAGGTGATCTGGATACCAGAGGAAGAGGGGTATGCAGCGAACACCATTGCATACGGCGACCGATTGATAATGGCAGAGGGGTACCAGAGGACAAGGAAACTGATGTTGGACGCGGGCTTCTCAATTTCCACTGTAGAAATGTCAGAATTCAGGGAAGTGGATGCGAGCCTGACCTGCCTATCCGTATTCATTGGATAGATTTGAATTAGGCTTCCTTGTTCGCGTAATCATGCACTCCGTAGGAAAGTGGACAATGGGAATCGGAGGAGCGCTTCTGGCTATTGGAGTTCTCATGTGGGTCATTGCCGGTGTGGCCTTTAATGAAGCGGATTCGGGGTGGATTGCAGAAGGCAGCACGGGGACTACGCTGCAAATAGCCGACGAAGACGGAAGGGGGGACATTGGGTTCTCGTTCTTCGTCAAGGCCGATTACACTGACAGTGATGATGATGGGGTCTGGGACCACTGCCAAGATTTCGATATCACAGTGGCGAAGAAGCCAGAAAGTGGTTGGGATGATGAGGATGGTGATTTCTACTTCCAGTCATCGCGTGAAGGGGAGAGGACCTGCGATGTTGGAAGCGGCGTGGATAAGAGTAGGCCGGGATTTGCAAAGGTAGGCCATGCCTGTCTGGGATGCTACAGGGGGGAGTTCCAGTTCGAGGCAAATCAGCAGGTTTGGATCATTTATTCTGATGAGGCATTGGGCGATTTCTTTGGAGGGGTTTTCGTTGGAGTGGGAGGTAGCTCTTGCATTTGCTGTGGGATATTGTTGCTTGTATTGGGCTTGATAATGGGGCTTACTATGGAAGAAAAGCCGGCCACTTCGTTCCAAATCGACGAGGAGGGAAAGATAATTCTCGACGGGTCCGAACCCGACCATGTTGCTTCAAGAGAAGGACATCAAAGAAGTCCTCCCCCCGGAGAGGAGGCAGGCGGCTCTGGTGAACCCGGTGAAGGGGCCTCTGACGATGTGGATGCTTGGTACAAACAGACTGGTGATTGAACTCATTAAGTGTGCTTTTTGACATCCCTCACCGAATCCATTAACAATGACTCTATGAGTCATTGGACAATGGCTGAGCGGCACGCTAAGAACTCTGCCCGAACCATGCAGGGGAGATTGCCCGTTCTTCTGATTGTTCTTTTCGTTTTCCAGGCAGGGCTCCCGATGGCGTCATCGGAAGGCCCTGGGCTTGATGACATGGAACTATGCACCGATGCATTTGGTGGGGTAGTTTGCGATGATCGCACAAATTTTGATGATGGTACCGATGGTATCGAATCCTGGGTCGAAGGCATGTATCACTTCAACATGACAAGCCCAACTGAGATGGAATTCCAGGCATCTTGGGCGATAAAGGAATGGGACAAGAGTGCCCTGGGCTTCACCGGGATGGAGATGGAGGCGATTCTTCAGAATACGGCAAACATTGGGCCAAACGATGGTTTGCCAGCGGACGTACTGAGGGCGTCTTTCGGAAACCTCACTGACGAAGATGACCCGAGTTCCCCCACGGTGCAGGAAAAGTTACTTTCAGAGGTAAACGGTAGCGTTAGCAGTTTCCTAACCTCCTGGGGAGGGTCTACAACACCCCAGACCAACTGGAGTAGCGAGATTTTCCTTCCTGACGATTCTGGAGAGGAAGCGAGGGTTGAATGTTCTACCGATGTTAACCAGAACGCAGACGGAAACTCCTTCTCACCCCCAATCTGCATTTCGACAAGCGTGACCATCACGTTGGACGCAGCCAGCACGTATGGCACCCCGGCCAGAGTCAGCGAGAGCGACTTGAACGAGGCTTTCGAGGCTCTTCTGGTGATGGGTGCAGAGGTCTCGACGCAGTTCAGCGTCAACGTTGAGGCTGGATTCAAGGGGACATATGCCATCCAGCCACCATCTTACTCCACCATAACAGAAGCAGGGGGGACCGGGGGCAGCCTAGTTGGCCATTCCGAAGGACTTGGCTACAATTCAGGA
>PBOL01000004.1 GCA_002725315.1 Methanobacteriota archaeon
CTAATGCGCAGCTCTATCGATCTTTCCCAGACTGAACTCCGGCACGTCACATTTGATGGTGCATGGGGCGTTCCACACTATATCACTGCAGTAAGTGAATTTAGATACGGGGCGCTAGTATTAGACGGTGCAAGCCCAGTTCTTACTGAATTAGAGTTCAATGACATCAATACTAGCAGCATCCTTACGACTAATTTGGCTCAGCCTACATTCAATGGCGGGACCTTCGTCGTCGGTAATGACGAAAGTAGGAGTATCGTAGGACCCGCGCTCCAGATATACTCGTCAGGCTCTTCCATTAGTCCATTTGTTCTATCGGACATAACGCTAGCCGGTACGGCAAATGGCTGTCAGCAAAACCAAGGAGGTAGGCCCACCATATGGGCGGAGAAATCATTCATCGAAATAGACAATGCGGAAATCACTTCGGGTGACTATGGGGTATATTTCGCATCATCTGCTGGTAGTTTAACCAACTCAGAAATAAATGTCAATTGCAACGGAGTAGATGTAAACGGAAAGAAGTCAGTAGGCTCGACATTCTTCGGGACCGAAATCTCAGGAAACCAGATTAATACCCAGCAACGAACCGGGATATTCGCAGCCAGTAGCGCCTACGTGACCATTTCGAATAACGAAATCCAGGGGGCAGCAGAGGGCTCTGGGATTGCCGTTAGGTCAAGCCAGGCTTTCATTCACAACAACAACATCGGGCCAATCGGTGGATTCAATGGATTTTGGTTCGGCGGCTCTTTCGATGTAGTAGCGGAGAACAATTCCATCTTCCAAACAGCTCGGACCCCGATTGTCGCTGGATGGTATACACAATCATATGCGTCTGCATCCCGAGTTTTCCTAGCAAATAACACAATCTCATATGATGGAACCGGTGCTTGTAGCAGTAACACGCATTGGGGAGGGGATTTCACTTGCCCAGTCCTGCATGCCTACATGACTGGTGTGACCATGTACGACAATGTGATCAACGCCGGTGGGACGGCCGATGGGATCAGGTCCGTTGGTTCTCTACTAGATATACAGAGGAACACATTCACGGTATCGAAAACCGGAGCCGTGATTAGGAATTTTGACAGTGGCTCTGCTGGGTCCCAGCAATACGGTTCATTGGGATTCTTCTCACAAAACACATGGGATGGCGTCGATGTTACCTACAACGTAACAATGAGCTCGGTAACAGCACAGTCCGAATACATACCTTCTCCTCAATCGGGGGAATCTCCAGTCAGACTATCTTGGCCCGATCAAGAACCAAGACCGCAAAATGGATTCCAAGGGGCGCTGTTACCAACCCCGGTGAAAGAATGCCAAAACTGTGACAACATGACTCCTAGAAACTTCCCCCTAGCGGTCAATATGGACAACAACTCCACAATCTTCACTTTCGCTAACCTGACTAATCTAGATTTGTCCAAGGTACAGATTGGGACAACGCCAACTCGTTATGCGGTCCAGGTCAGTAGGGCCGAGCTGGTGAGATTCCAGACTCTAATCAACGGAGAGAGAGTGAGTGATGCAACGGTAATTATTGAGGACGCATTGGGTAATGACCTATATGCCGTGGAAACGGGTTCCGATGGCTACACCCCCTGGGTGGCACTGCCCTCAAATTTCCATCTTGACTTCAGAGGTCTGGAAGGTGGCGATAATCCAGACGGTTTCGCAGACGACGAGTATGAGGACTCTTGCTCAGATGGGATTGACAACGATGGCGATCTGCTAGTCGACACAGAAGACGACAGTTGCGACTACTCAGCAGGAACTAGGGAAATGTCACTGTACCGCTACACAGCATTTAGGTTCGGTTTTGGTTACTCGTCCACTGATGAGTTCATCCTGCAAGAAACCACCCATCAAGAGACAATAAATTTGGTCAACCTTCCGCCCACAGTAATTGTCACACAACAGGACGGGGAGTCATTCCGAAGGATCGTGAACATCACCGGTAGCGCACACGACGGACAATTAGCCAACAGCTATGCTACCGATCAACTGGCCCAGTGGGACCAAAGGGGATACGTGCATTCAATCCAAGTTAAGGATCCTTTCACTGGTTCTTGGGAGGATGCAGGACTTGCGGTAGACACCAGCGGAACGCAACAGGGACAGGTGACTAGGTTAAATCGGCCTTTCAGTTCATGGTACTACGAGATAGATCTTAGCTCGCTAGCAGGAGATGGAGATTACATATTCGAGTTCAGAGCGTTTGATGGAATTGACTACAGTCCGGTTGTTTCAAGGTCAGTCAAGCTTAATACTCAACCTCCAACAATTATGGTATCTCAACCTGCATCATTCACCTATCATGACGAGGGCATGGTAAGCTTTTCAGGCTCGGCACAGGATCCTTACGGGTGTCCCGAAAATTGCAATTCCGATGTCGGACTGATTTGGATAGAAATGGCCGTCGGAGACTCCGATGGCGATGGTGAATCGGATTTCCTTTCTAGGACCCCTGTCCAATCCGATGGTACTGGCAATTGGGCCTACGATTGGGACTTCAGCTCAATGCCTAGAGAGCTTGCGACATTTACAATCACCATCTGGGCATCCGACTCTGACTTCTGCATCGGCGAGATTGATGAGTGCCAGCCCGTTGTTCTGACACTTAGTATAGATAATTCCAACAGNCAGCCAACCATTAGTGTGAATGAGCCTTACTCTGGCTCTAGNATTTCAAGCTCCAGCGACTCCCTGTTCAAAGGGGTAGCTAGGGACTTTGATGGCCAAGTGACCAGGGTCGANGTAGAGGTGATGGATGTNTTCTATGACTTCACTACTGTATTCACTTCGAGCACAAATGAGNTCTCGGAAGAAGGAGAATGGGAGATTGAGTGGGACTCAACAATCCTGAGGCACGATGCTGAGTACCTAATCCGTATCCGTTCCTACGACGGTTTNGACTACAGCAGNGTGGTGGAGTTGTTGATNACTGCCGATAACCCCCCNGACGCAGGAAACAATCAACCAGTTTTTGATCCATCTGGCTGGAAAAGCGAAATTACACTTTATTGCGATGAACAGTCCTCATCCAGAGAAAGGTGCACTACCGCTACAATCGACCTCCGTCAGTTTGTCAGNGACNTAGACAATGACATTGAGTTCATTTCCGTCTACAATGACACTTCTTCACCTTACGACGACCTCCATGCTCTCGTCATTGTTGTAGGAAACGATGGAATTGCCCGGTACAATCCAGCAGACATGATGTTCTACCAAGACGACATGTCTCAATGGTCACTTTATGATGTGATTTTCGTAGCTACCGATGCAAATGATTCGAAAATAAGCACTAACGCTGTCACATTCGANGTAATCACGCTAGAGTTCACGATTTTTGGNTCCGAGGAGAAGTGGGTTTTTGAAAATGAAATTGTNTATTATNGTGGGCTAGGACTCCCTGGTAAGCAAGTAACAATCTCTCTAGATGGGCTTCCGGTCAACAGCACAATTGTTGGTGAAGACGGGACCTGGGAATTGGGTGTACTTGCTTCAAGAATAGAGGTCTCCGCAGTACCTGAGTTCACATATAGCGGCCAGACTCTGGATGTGGGAAGAATAACAATCGGAGAGCAAAACAAGGATGAAACAAATTGGGGGTTAATGGGAATTCTGGCAATCGTCTCAATCNCTGGTTTAGCGGCCNTAGCATTTGCCTTAGGATTCATCAGTTTCGAAATCGATGAAGATGATGAANTGGGCAAGACACCGGCCTCGCTCTCAGGGATGTCGCCGGACGAGCCAAGTAACAATCCGGCAGAATCAAACTTGGAGAGGTTTGAGGATCATCCTGGATGGTTGTGGGATCCCAATTCTGAGGAATGGATCCCAGATCCTGAATTCCAGGAGTAGAGAGCGCCCGAGGCCTGCTAACATTATTGAGTGGGACTGTGGGTGTGAGAACATGACGGCCATGGCTACATCTCGACCAGGGGTTCAAGAGCGGATTTTTCTGCACCTTAGGGATTTCATGGATCACAGTGACAAGGTCGAGGTTCCCTTCGCTCTCTCTCAGATGGGGATAGCAAATGCGGTTTCAATAGCCCGTTCTAATGTTCCCAGAGCCATTTCTGGCATGAAGGAAGCAGGGCACCTGATAGAAAGGCAGGCACACGTCACTGGTGTTTCTAGAAAGAGGAAGGCATACTTCCTTACTGACGAGGGAGCTAGGGTTGCTGACGATATTTGGGACCGGGTTTCGGAAAACAGTGTTAGGCTGATCAACCCAGATGGGCAGTCCGTCAATACTACGATCAGCGT
Source organism: Methanobacteriota archaeon (assembly GCA_002725315.1). GTDB lineage: Archaea > Thermoplasmatota > Poseidoniia > Poseidoniales > Thalassarchaeaceae > UBA36. The sequence continues at coordinate 4,279 of PBOL01000004.1, forward strand.
CGCCCTTGAAGAAACGGAACTCCCACTAAGACATGTTGACATGCTTCGCTACATGGATGAATCCGGGACAATAGATCTAACCGGATTAACTCCTGAACTAATTGAGAGGGACCTATCCAAGCACATTGAGAAGCAGCTTGTTTCCTATCTGAACGATCTACCGCGTACCAGGAGGTTCTATGGAAGAACAAAGGAAATTGACGTAATGGCAGAATTGCTTGATGCAAAATCAGCGTCAATCCTAGTTCCCGGTATAGCCGGGATAGGAAAGACTTCTCTTTCGACAAAAATCCTGGATAGATTCACTCATCGGAGGAATTTGATTTACCACAGATGCCAAGATTGGGAGGGCTCTAGGGCATTCTTGGAAGCATGCGCTGAATGGCTGTCCGCAATTGGCCATAACGGTCTTTCAGACTACCTATCCGCAACTCCAGTGCCTCAACCGATCCTTGCAGTAAACCTGATCGAAGAAGGACTTTCAGAGTCCCCTTCTCTAATTGTTATTGACGATTTGCACAAGGTCGGCGATGAGACGCTNTACACAATTCTGAGGGAACTGACATTGAGAATTCCTAACCTAAAGGAAGTAGGTCTAGTGATGTTCTCTCGATCTTTCAGGATGGTCGTTCCTGAATCAGATCAATCAGGGAACATTGTTACTCTGGTGATGCCCTTACAAGGGCTCGATGAGGAGTCTAGCAAACAAATTCTTACTGCACTTCCGATGATGGATACGCAGCAGTTCTCCCATATCTACACCCTATCCAGGGGCCATCCACTAATTCTTGAACTGATTAATCGAGGAAATGTTGCCGAGACATTCCATGCGACATTGGAAGCCTTTGTTGAGCAGGAGATATTCAGTCGACTTTCTGGTGCGGAGAAGAGACTTCTAGGCGCAATAGCAATCTTCAGAGAACCGATCCCGATTAATGCTATTCAGCAAGCCGAGGGAGGGATAGACCTACTTGATGAGTTGGTCGAAAAGGGCCTTGCGCGGCAGTCCGACGCGGAGAACTATGACGTACATGACCTAGTTCGGGAGTTTTTGATGCGCTCGATGGATGAAGACTTGAGGAACCAGCTCCACTCAACAGCAGTTAACTGGTACAGAGATAAGGAAGACGCTACAGACAGAATTGAATTCATCTACCACCTAAGAAATACAGGGGACGATGATGGCCTTGCGGAAGCCCTTCTTTCGGAGGGCCGAGGCCTGGTAAGTTCTGGCCATACCGAGCTCCTTTCAATCCTCAATTCACTGGAGAGCGGCGACTTCGACTCTAGGAGTTGGGCCTTAATTCGTGAATTGAGAGGGGACGTCTTCTCAATTCAAGGCAGGTGGGACGAGGCGGAAGTCGAGTACGATNCCGCTGCTAAGCATATTGGAGGNCGCAAACCAAGCAAAGAACTGGCTAGAATGCTGTCCGCCAGAGCCGATATTGCCGTAAAGCGCGGAGCAATGGACGACGCCCTTGAATTGCATCGAAACGCTCTACAGATCCAGATTGAGATTAGAGATGCGATTGGGGCTGCCAAATCATACAACAACATGGGTCATATTTTCAGAAGGAGGAGAGACATCAGACGTGCCTTAGAGGTCTATGGCAATGTCGAGGAACTCTTGGATAAGGAGGATGATCCGGANTTAAACGACGCGCGTATCAGGCTCGCCTCTGCATTCATCGAGATGGGGGAGTTGGATAGGGCCAGAGAACACGCCTTGACAGCATACGAGGATACGAAAGAGACTGAAGATGGATTCTTGCATGCTCGCTCGAGAGCCGTTCTGGGCAGGTTCTACGCAAAGATTTCTGACAACGACCTCGCCCTACTGCATTATTCAGGGGCACTAGAGACCCTCTCCAANCTTGACGACCCACAAAGTGCCGTTGAAGTCGAGATGCTCCTAGGCCAAGTTCTAGTAGATGCAGGCAGGAGGGAGGAGGCAGCCGAGCATTACCTCAGTGGCCTTGCCGTAGCAGAGGCAAATGACTTCAGGGTTCTACAGGGAGAGATATTAGCTAGACTGGGAGAAGTAGAGCCCGACAGATCACAACGGATGAACTACCTGCAGAGGTCACTTTCATTGTTCAGGGAACTAGGGGCCGTAGACAGAATGCGAGAGGTTCAGAACTCCGTACATAGGGCTGTAATGGGCAAGTAATCATGCCACAACAACATTTTCTGGCTCAGACTGACCCGTCCAATGCGTGAATTCAGGTCCTATTTGCCTGGAAATTGCGATATCTCCTGTGAACTCCTCGCCTATGGACATCAGTACCTCGCTCTCTGCGAGGTGAGGGGCATTATTCTTCTCTGAGAGGTGGCAAAGGACGATACTTTCGAGATTTTCATTGCAAATCTCCCTCAGGATTTCTGACGTCTGAACATTCGANAGATGACCGCCCCTTCCTGAAATCCTCCTCTTTAGGGAATCCGGATAAGGCCCATTGATTAACCTCGAATGATCGTAGTTTGCTTCTATGGAAATGTGATTGCACCCTCGGAGGTGTGATTTCAACTCATGAGTCGCCTCTCCCAGATCTGTGACTATTGCNGCCCTATTCCCCCGTCCATCGCTTGCTACAACCCCCACATTGTCTGCATCATCATGAGGGACGGGAATTGCCAATATCCTTAGCGAGGGAGAGATTTCTACCATCTCAAGATTTGCAAATATCTTGCACTCATCTGTCGGAATCCAGCCCATTCTGCCAGATGTCTCAAGATTACAATGTAGGNCAGCCTCCCATTTCTTTGAAGCTTGGAGAGCACTTCCGGAGTGATCTTTGTGATGATGGGTGATCACAATTGAATCGACCTTTTCAGGTTNGACTCCGATTATTTCGAGCCTCTTTTCCGCCTGCTTCATGCTNAATCCACAATCTATCAGTACGTTTGTGCCACTGGAACTGAGCAAGGTAGAGTTTCCCCTACTNCCAGAACCCAAGTGAGTAATCTGTATTGACATATTCCTACCGTCCCGGACAAATATACGTTTTAACCAATCCATAATGTTGTCTGAAATCTATCAATTTTCTCACCTATGGTGGATTCCCGGGATAGCGTGTCAAAGACTTTGTCCGAACGACGCTCCATCATCATGATAAATCCCCTAAGTAGGGTAAATTATACCAGGGTGGGTGAGATGAGACGCAAGCAAACCGCCCTACTGATTTCTTTTCTTATCCTCTCAAGCCTAGCATTTGTNTCTCAGACNAGGCCACAATCTCCAGTTTCATCCACGGATCCCACGCTCGCTGAAGGAACAGAGTCTCCGGTGACCGACCAAGATGGTGACCTGATCCCCGATCTTTACGAGGTCATTTTTGGAGACGAATTAGTTGTTGACAGCCCTCTTGTGGAGATGTCAATAGCCGGACTGAACCCATCGGACTCAACTGATAACGTTACGGACCTAGATAGGGATGGCCTCACCGCTCTTCAGGAGTATTGCTGGCCATACACAATCGACATGTGTTTTGATGAAAGGAATAGTTTGACCGGCAAGGATCCTGAAGATACTGCCTCAGGNATGCGGGAATATCTTGANCCAAGAAACTCNGATACCGATGGGGACGGACTTCCCGATGGTTACGAGGTTCACATGTGTACCGAGGGGGGATTATTCAAGACCAATCCAAATGATCCCCTGAACCCCAATAATTTCTGGGAGTGCAGATATTTTGACCCTCTTGACGCGAGCGACATTTTTACCGATTTCGATAGATGCGAAGCCGATTTTAGTTGGGGATGTGGCGATGGTTTTGATTTCAATAGCGATGGCTTGATTGACTTGGGTGAGAGGTTTACAAATCTGGAAGAATATTTGTTTGGCTCACCTTCTGATTGGGTTACTGAGAGAGATGGCCTCTGGTGCGCAGGGGACATTTCTGGTCTCGTCAACGACTCATGNCAGACTGAGTTTGAAAGGCCTACGGGAGACTCGGGTTGGCTGGGAACTGATCCTAGATACAGCGACTCCGACTATTATCTGTGGGACGCATTAGTTCCCGAGGAAATGGACGTACTCGGGGACGGAATTCCTGATGGATGGGAGTTTCATCACGGACTAAATCCACTGAATGCTTCTGACTCAATAGTTGACAGCGACTCCGACGGGTGGGACTTAGACGGTGATGGCTTCCTCACGCCCGATATTTCACCTTGGACAGCTCATTGGGGTGAATCATTCAGCAATATTGAGGAGTATTCGATAGATTTTGATGAAAATACCGGAGTAATGGCTGGACTCAGAGGCGTAAAACTAATTGGACAAGATGGACCTATTCTGAGNTTCGATCACTCAACTGCAATCAGCATAGTCGATCCTTCAATCCACTCACTGATTTCCGATCAATCCAGAGAGAGGCTCATTATTGGTTCAAAATATGGAATTACAGTTCTTGACCCATTTCGTGGGTACACTTCAGAATTTGACTTTGCACCCGGATTCGAGTCTTATTCAATGATTAGGCAATATCTCGGCGATTCGGATTTTCTTTTGATCGGCACCAATTCTGGAATTCATCTTGTTGAAATGGAAAATGGCTTGCCGGTTATGGCTTCAATCCATTCATCTGAAATNGGCCAAGTCACAGATATTCTCCCATTGAAGAGTTATTCGGATTCTCTCGAAATGCTATTGCTNGGGGGAAGCGGTGCATGGAGGTTAGTGATCGACAACGATGATGATTGGTCCTCCAATCCCATGGAAATAGAAAAAATTGAATCATTATCGACAATGCTGGAGGAATCAAATGCCACTGCTATCTCATCGGGACATATCGAGATGCCAGGACGTACTCCATTGGTGATGATTGGAACTGATTCGGGATTGATTGCATGGAACACAACTGATGGGACCGAGTCAATTGGATTGCCATGGTGGATTTTCGATCAATTTTCTTCAGAGGATTATGTTANTCCAAATTTATTGGATTCGTCTAAATCCGCATCTGTTAATGTTATCGAGGTTGTCACAAATCCAGACGGTTCCAATGATGTCTGGTTAGGTACGGGAGGAGGGCTTCACCTTGTGGATTTAGATCTAATTATTTCCCAATCAAAGAAGGCATTTCAGAACGAGAGGATGTTGAACCTCGATGGAATCCTTACTGGGTCGAATAATGTGCATTCGATAATGCAACTTGATGGTATGGTTGTAGTTGGTTCGCAGGACGGTACGTGGTGTTTGGAAGGCGGTCCCAACGGAATTCTGGGGATGTATCAGAATCAGACAGAAATTCCTGGTCTGGTGACATCTATTGTCACCATTGATAGTGAAGGGGAAACCTGGATGTTTGTTGGNGTATCTCCTGGNAAGTACATGAATATAGCCCCAATGAACCCCAATTCATTAGATTCNGATCTGGATGGAATGCCCGATGGCTGGGAATTCGCCTATGGCTTAGACCCAACAGATCCTTTCGACGCCATCAGAGATTTGGATGCAGACGGGGTCTCGATAGAATGGGGNGGGCAGATTGAGTATAGCCGNCTCTGGAGCAATATAGACGAATACAGATTCGTGTCTTCTTCCGAAGGAGGACACAATGGCACNGATCCAAGAAATCTTGACTCTGATGGAGACGGACTTACTGATGGTGAGGAGTACTGGGGATGGTTCATCGACTCAACCAATTTCGATTGCCATTACCTGAATGGAGAGTATTCTTGTGANGAAGGAATTGGGATNTCTTCCAGGGAGGTCCATCTCGGAGGATGGCTGGGAACTGGATCTGGCGGGGGGAGNGATACTCCTTCTGATCCAACCAATCCAGATTCTGATGGCGATGGAATGCCTGATGGATGGGAGATTCGGCACAGAAGATGGATTGGGGATGTATACACTGGGGGGAATGAATGGACCCTGGATCCAGGCGATCCTAGTGATGCTTTGGAGGACGCCGATGGAGACGGCCTGTCCAACCTCTGCGAATTTCAATGGGAGACTCGTCGCTCCATGGTTATCGAGTATGGATTAGAATCCCATGGGGAAAGTCCGGAATTCGCGAAGGACTGGATTCCTACCGATCCAAATTCAATTGATTCAGATTTAGACTCATTGCCTGATGGGTGGGAGGCAAGATACTCCTGCCATTGGCCAGCAATCAATTCTGGAATTAACCCAATGAATGGTTCCGACTCTCTGAATAATCCGGACGGAGATGGATTCGACGCTAACAATGACGGAATTTTGGACATTAGCGAATCTTATGTAAATTGGTTTGAATANCATATTAAGTCTACAGTTTTACTTTCCAACTCTACTGAATCTGGAGAGAAATTCCCAGAAAATATTTCCACAGTTCTGGCCCATGAGTCATGGTCTGGTTCGGCAGGTGGCCCATTTGGAGAATTCATCGGCCAATATTTTGAATCTCTGAGCTCTGGAATGCCCTTGGATGACATTGGCTCCTCGGATCCACTCTCTTCTGACTCCGATCGAGACGGGATGCCAGATGGCTGGGAAGTTTTCCATGCACGGTGGGATATATTCGAACAAGGATGGACCCTTAATCCGGTTAATGCGGGCGACGGTCTAGGAGATCCAGATTTTGATGGCATGTCAAATTGGGAAGAGTATAACTCAATCGACAGCCAGATTAGCGAGTCAGATGGCACTATATCATCTCCTCAGTTTTACCTAACTGATGCAGGCCTAGGCGTCCTTCTAGAGACGCCATGGATTGGAGCTGAATCCGCTCTTTCATTTGGGGCATTTGTTTCTGAAGACCAAGCAATATTGACAGGAAGGACTGGGGATCCTAACAACCCAGACTCTGATGGNGACGGACTTTTGGATGGGGTCGAATTAATCTTCACATCGTGGAACTCTACTGATGGCGTTTGGACNCTCAATCCCNTGGTTCCTGATGACGGCAATTATGACTCCGATGAAGATGGAATAAGCGATCTAGTTGAATTGAATATAACAACGAATGGTCCCATAAATGGGGCAAGCTCCCCACCTAGTGCACCATTTTTCTGGGAAGAATCGAGGCAAATAGATCAAACTGAATTTGAAAATAGAATTTACAGGATTCTCTTCAGTAAGGAAGGTAGGGCTGAATTGGCNATGGATCAATTTTTGGAATGGCGNTCCGGGGGNCCTACAAAACCGATGCTAGCAGCGATTATTGGCATTACCGACCCNAAGGATCAGGACACTGACAGGGACGGGATGAGTGATGGGTACGAGTATTGGTTTTCTGAATGGAATCTTGAGTCCAATCATTGGTCAATGAACCCACTTACTGATACTGACGTTGATTTCGACTCCGACGACGATTCTTACGACTGCAATGGCGACGGCGAAATTTCTGATGCCGAGTCATTCGATAATCTCGCCGAATACGACTCTAGATGGTATGGNAAAAGATTGGAAGTAGGNAANATGCCAAACGGTTCTGGACCTGTTTCTTATGGGGATGATGCAGTTTCTGCGATGATNGAGGAGATGCAAATNACTGAAGAGGCAGCATGGGGGGAGCTATACTCAATTTTTTCATCAAAGAGCGCTAAATCATTCGAGAAGACNGGACTGATAAACGAGTTCGATCCAGACAATTTCAACAAAACGCTTTCCGGNATCAGCGATCCAACCAATTCAGACTCGGATCAGGATGGCATGCCAGACGGGTGGGAATATTGCTACTCGGTNTATGGGGAAGTTCTGCCATCAAACAATCTTCGGTGGTCACTAAATCCCGTTAACCCACTTGACGTCGACTATGACCCCGATGCAGATGGTTGGTATGANCGTCAGTTCTGGGATAGTCCAGCGGAGCAAGGAAAATGGGAGTCAAGGCAGTTCACTGCTTATTCCCAAGACTTACAAATCCCAATTGGGACATCCGAACTATATTTCACTAATATTATGGAATACGACAATGGGACCATGCCACTTGATCCGGATTCAGACGGGGACTCAGTAGCAATGAAACCAGTGTTCACTGACGGGGTGGTTTCGGATTATGTCATGGACCTCAGCCTGTCGGATGGCCTTGAGTTGTTCAAGTACGGCACTAACCCACTGGATAACGACACTGATGGGGATATGATGCCAGATTTCTATGAGCACCAGAGGGGCTGGAATGAGACAAACGATAACTGGTCTTCGTTCATGAGAATCAAAGTTCAATGGTTCGAGGTCACTCCAGGAAACTGGAAACCAATTGATATCAAGGACGGAGTAATCACCAGGCCGGACTTGGATTGGGTATGGTTCACCCATGATCCTACAGATCCCAGTGATGCCTCCCATGACTCAGACAATGATGGGGAATGGGATTGTTCCGGTTCCGTTTGCGAGTATGTCCCTTACAACAACTTCCAGGAGTTCTTTGCAGTTGTGAATGCCACTCTTTCTTCTCCATCGATAGTCCGCGCATCGACCCTTTACGACTGTGCGGGCGAGGATGTCGAGGAATGGTGGCAGCTTCGCGAGACTCTTTTAGGGACCTGTTCAGGATCAAACTCACTTTCAACCAATTACCTCCGAATAAACCGAATTAACGACGATGATCAGTTATTTGCACTAGTAATCAATGACAACGATCTCAGTTATGAGGATGTCAACTCGAGTAATGATTTGATCATTACAAATGGTGCATGGACCGACCAATATAATCGTCTGGCTGGGGACATGTTTCATCTTCCTAATCCTGCATCGGGAGAATATGCCTATGGATGGTGGTATCTGGATATGGATGGCGATTTAATTGCAGAGGGAACTGACCCAACTAATTGGGATACGGATGGTGACTGGTTGAACGACTTCTTCGAGATAGATGATGACCTGATAGACGGAATCAGAGGAAACAGCGGTTCCCCCATTCGTTATGATGACCGGACGACTTGAATTCAATCAATTAATCTGCTTAGGCCCTTTCAGGAATTCATGTCTGAACCAGATGCGACATCTCCGAACTCCAATTCTCCCCTGGAAGAAAAGCTTCTGTTTCTGCAGGGGAACATGGTCAACTTCATTTCGCAATACAATATGCCAATAATTGAGGTCTCATTGGTTGTTTCAAAATATCTCAGAATAATATCTGGCTCTCTAAATAAGAATGCTGCAGTTCATGGGGAAGAAATTCCCCAATCGCTTACTATGTCTTCAGAACATGACATGAACCACCCAGAATCCAAGATTTCGGAATTCCCTATGGACTCTCTAATAGAGAGGACAGATGAAGATAGGATGGACATATTCGATACAATAATCAGNACATCGATAAACAGGACAGAATTACCCTTCGTGAGCGCTTTAGCACTTCTAAGGGATTGGGAGAAGATGATCCGTACTCAATTGTCTATGGCCTCGAGCCCCGGTCATCTATTCAGCCCACTAGAGATTCCCGAGGGATTCTAGACTTTCCTTATTCTTTGCTGACGCTACTATTCCACTAGATACCCACCACGCATCTGCAATTGACCAGACGTAAAGAACCGGCCAGAGAACCAAAGATAGGATTAGTGGGAACTGGATGAGGAACCATTCTGATGCCTTCCTGTGCTGGCGGTTAAAGTGCTGCCCGAGGAATAGTAGTGGGACCATTGCTAGAGCGAACGCAAAAAGAGGCCTAGCCGCACCCCATGGGCCTATTCCACCACTCAATTCCCCCCAAATCGCAGAAACCACTCCAAGCGTGCTAGATTCGTCTTCAATTTCCTCCTCGAGTTGGACCACGTAATCTTCGCTCACGAGCAATGCTAGCATTTGGAACTGAAGAATATGACGTCTCCCACAGCATAGAAAGTGAGAACTATGGGTAATTATNCCGGATGCCGTGGAAAACCCAAGACTTCTTCTAACCGGATTCCTTCCATTTTCCAACCATCCCGAGAANATCTCAATGTTAGTAGTTGAAGAGTTGCAGACTCGAGGTTTGCCTGGGATCGATATTGAACCAATCATACTTACAGTAGATGAGGGAGGGTCAAGTTTGCCCTCTAAAATCATCAATGAAGGGGGCGAATTTTCAGCGATTCTTCACTTGGGATATTCTCCTAGTTCCAACTCAATAAATATAGAAATAATTGGTCGGAATGAGTATGAAATGAAAACTCATGATAATTCAGGAAGGTTGATTGAGAGTGGACGAATTGTCCAAAATGCTCCTTCAGAGATATACGCAAANCTTCCAATAGCAGCCATAAAAAATGTTGTTGACGAATCACCATTGGTCGANTTGAGTTGGGATGCAGGGGGATTTGTTTGCAACGAGACATATTTCCGAACACTNTTGTCTATTTCCACTTCTCTGCATAGCGAAACTCCTGTACNTTTTTTACACCTGCCCGNTAGGGGAATAATGCCCCTTGAAGATCAATTGCAAGTGGTCGTGGAGATTTCTAGAATTCTATGCGGAATCGTCTGAACCAATAGTTCGTCTCCCTTTCGAGTCGAACCACTCAGCTGGATCTCCATCCAATGACATGGCATACTCATCTTTCGCACTTCTGGGTATCCCTTCTCTTCCAATATGCCAGGTCTGTTGTTCCAACCAAATTCCTATGTCTTTGCCCTTCAAAGTGACATCTATTGTCCCTCCAAAGGACATTTCATCCAATGCGAATGACACCTTTCCGACCGAAGAAGATTGTCTGGAAAGCTTGAATTTAGCCTCATCTTGTTCGAGNCCCATCGCCATCGCATCCATAGCGGTGTCGAGTACCTTTCTTTCCCTTAGAACTGAAATCATATTTTCAATCGAAACCACGCTTCCCGTTATCCTAATTTCATCTCTCCCGCATGGGAAGGTTGCAGAATCAGGCACTGAATTGGGAAACCATTCGGGAAAAATCCCTTGAACTGCCCCAATTACCAATTCTGGACACTCATGAGTCCTAATCAGAGTCGAAATGGTCACTGTCGGCTCCATGTATCATCCAATTGATTGTAGGTAAAGAGTACTACTGATAATCTTCCCTTGAGCACGAACAATTCAAACGAACCCCTTCTGACCACCAAATATGGCGACTCGTTCTCCTTTCGTTTCTCTCGCATTGCTGGTGTTACCATCGTTNATATTGTCTTCATTTCGATTACTTTCTCCAGAATTCAGCAATGCCCTTTCCAACGATCCTATAATTGAAATNTCATCTCATAGCATCGCTCTTGCAGTAGGTGTAATCGCGACTCTAAGATACAGATTTGTTGAAGATCACGAATATCATCGTTCTAAGGCGATAGGCCGGCTATCTCGGACNTACAGGATGGAAGACAAGGGATTATGGGAGAAAGGTGACTCTGCAATAGAACGTCTTGAGGCAAAGGCATTCTCAGACTTCAAGGGCAAGGGGGCATCGATAGCAAGACGAAGGATGCACAGCAGCATTGGAGAGATTAATCGAGAATCGGCAGAGATCGAGCAATCCNGAGAAGAGCAATCCCAGTTTTCCATTATTGTCGATGGAGTTGAGCAGAATTTTTCCGATAAATCTCAAATNCCCGAGAAAAAGAAAGGCCTGTTTTCTAGGTGGTCAGAATTNATTTTNGATTCAGTAGAAAGAACNGCAATTAAGAGGTCAAATCGCTCAGCTAATTTAGAAAAATCCTCNGAAAACTCCACATTTCTGGAAAAGTCACATCCATCCGACGAGTCCCAATGGGACATAGAAGCAGAACGNCCCACCTCACCTGCAACTCGTTTGTGCAATGGTTGCGGTTCATACAACTATCTNAGTTCGAACTATTGTTCTTCTTGTGGTTCATACATTGAATAAACAGGGAACGGTTGATAGGACTCGGTCATGAGCCTGAACTAGGTGGGGCGATGGCAGATAAGAGGGACTACTACGATGTCTTGGGAATTGCAAAGAACTCATCAGATAGTGAAATCAAGGCTGCCTTCCGTTCTCTTGCCCGGAAAAACCATCCCGACAAGAACCCGGATGATCCGGATGCCGAGACTAGATTCAAGGAAATTCAAGAAGCATACGCCATATTGTCAAATCCCGATGAACGAAGGAAGTACGACATGTTTGGCCATGACAGACCGGGAGGTTCACCCTTTGGTTCGGGTGGTTTCCAAGGCGTCAACATAAGCTTTGACGANCTTTTTGGTGGTGGTTTCGATTCAATTTTCAGCCAATTTTTTGGGGACTCTAATTCAAATTCAACNAGGGGTTCAGATTTGCTCGTCCGACACTCCGTCCCATTCAATGCAGCATTCAATGGGATGGATGATGAAATTGAGATTCAGGTTCTGAATGAGTGTTTCGAGTGTGAAGGAATGGGTTCGAAGAGTCCCTCTGGNTCCAGAAATTGCCCCACATGTGACGGAAGGGGCCGGATAGATGAGATTTCCATGATTGGGCCCTTTCGACAACGNGTCAGAAAGGAATGNCCATCATGCAGGGGCTCTGGAAGAATAGTTTCTGATCCCTGCGATGCATGCAAGGGCGACGGAAGGGCAATCCAATCAAAAAAGGTAAAATTTGCAATCCGTCCGGGAATTAGCACTGGGAATAGGCTCAGAATGAGGGGTCAAGGAGAGGCATCCACATCAATAAATGGACGCCCCGGCGATCTATATATCGAAATAGAAGTAGAAAACCATCCGTGGTTTGAAAGAGATAGCAACGATCTACTAATGGCGCTACCTCTAAGTTTTGCTGACCTATTATTGGGGGCAACAGTGGAACTGCCCCATTTCGATGATGATGTTCTGGAGTTCAAAATCCCNCCCGGTTCGGTCCCCGGAGAAACAATTACTGTCCGGGGGNGGGGCCTTCCCAGCACTCGTTCCCCNAAGATTAGNGGAAGCGTTACCGCTGTTCTAAAGCTTGAACTTCCCAAGAAACCCTCCCGTTCAACAAGTAAGTCAATCAGGGAGCTGAGACAACAGATGGAATCCGAACTACCCGGGATTGAAGAGAGAGTTAGGGATGAGGCAAATAAGAGGAGAAAATCATGACTACTCCTCTTCGAAAAGTTTGATCGAACCTGTGGGGTATGATGCTATTGGCTCCCCCTCCACTATTCCGGATAGGTGGAATCTGACTTCTTTCACAGGGTCAAGGATCCTTATCTTCAGAAGGTATTCTTTCNCCGGCTCAAGAGAATCGAGAAACACCTCGCCTTTTTGGAACAAGTGTTCTGGCTCTACTTCGATTATCTCCAAACTACTCCCATCCGGAGAATAGGCTCGGATTGCTGCCATCTCCCATTTCGCTCCACTAACTTTTATTCCTACTCCGAACTCTTCTGGTTCCGATGTGACCCAAACCAGAGATTCTGAATTTTCAGTTTTGTACTTGACTGAAGGGCTGCCATACTTTTCGATGAATGCCGCCCAAGCACCTTCTCCTAGACTTGCCAAGGATCTTTCAATTTTCTCTNCGTCTACTACTTCTCCAGTATCAGCGAACCTCTTCTTTAGCGAAGCGAGGGTACCAATCTCCTGAAGATCAATAATTGAGCCCCCACTCCGACCGATCCAGCGATGCTTGTTCCACCAAACAACAGTTAGAAGGGGGAATATCAGAAACATTCCTGCAAAGATGTAGAAATTCCTGAACATCCAAGATAGATCTTCAAAACCATCATCTTCAAGAAAGATAGGGCCTCTATCGAACAATCTAAACGAATAGTTCAAATCAGACTCTGTGTGCCCCTGTTTCTCAATTCTAATTGCATGGTANCCCTCTGAAAGATTCGCCTCCGTGAAATTCCAATTATCCAATTCCCCCGTCCAATAGAAGCCGGTGGAACGTTCAATCTTCCAATTGGTCTGATTGAGTGTTTGAATCTGAAATTTCACTCCACTACTTCCGTGCATTTCGACTCTTGTNCCATTTATTGAACTGATTTTNATTGCAAAAACATCTATTGAGTCATTGTCAGAAAAGCTTCCGTTTACTTCGAATCCGACGAAAATTACNTGCCACCTTTGGTCCGGGTCCGCATCTGCCCAAATTGAGTTAGGGGCATCGTCAATTTCACTAGTTTTTTGCAAAATTNCCGATTCTTCTTGAGCATAAGAAATCTGGGAGAATATCAACGAAAATACCAGAAATGATGCCAATANGGCGCCTCTCATCATTTGCCGGAGGGCGTCCGAGTTTAGAATCCTTCAAGCGAAACTCTTCCATGGGGGTGCATGGGCGAGCGTCCACTTGGTCGTAATGTAGTTGCCAGGCAAAGATTCGCACGCCTATTCTCAATCGGCGACAGAGGGGATCCTGGCTCCTGGACCCCGGGACTGGTCCTAGGCCCAGAAGATTCTGAATTGCCTGTTTCCATTGCACCATTTTCAATTTCTCGCTCAAAAGTCTTGCATCCAGCCAACTCAACAGTTTCTACTCGTTCAAATCTGTGTTTCCCATTTGACTCAGTGGATGAGTGGAAGATGGTAGATGGTCTTGTTCTCCCCCCAAGCCTAGTGGAGTCTGACTCGGGCGAATTTGGATCCGGAGGGGAGTTACTGCCGATATCATGGAACTCCCTTCACCATGATGAAAGAATTTCAAGCGTAGATTTCCAACCGTCTTTGGTGATTCTTACAGATGCACCTCAATTAGCAAAGCTTCCTGGGATGTTGGAGAAGGCACTGATAGCGGTTAGAACAAATTTTCCCGCCTCATTAATCTGGACTCCCGGTATTTCCGGTCCCGATAATTGTGCATTATTGTCTTGGATGGGGGTCGACATCTTCGATCTGTCTAGATCTAGACATGCATCTTCACTCGGAATATTGCTTACTGAATCGGGGCCAAGGTTTCCCGAAGACTCTTGTGGTGAAGAAACCTCCATGCAGTCCCAATGTGAACAATGGATTGGGGCAATTTCTGAAACTAGATCGGCAATCAGAAATGGGACGTTGAGGGAACTAGCAGAGAGGAGCTCTACTTCTAGCCCTAAGTCAGTTGAACATCTAAGGTGGCACGACCGCCTGACTGGCAAACTATCAGAGGAAATTGGTATCCTATCAAGCAGTGAAAATTCCGGAAGGAAAATGCGTTGCTACTCTTTTGAAAGCAGAAATGACCCTGCAATACAGGATTGGAGGAGAAGGGTCTCAGAGTTGCACATGCCTCCGGAGCATCAGAGGGATTTACTTGTACTACTCCCGTGCTCAGCAAAGAAACCATACAAGTTGTCTCAGAGCCACTCGAGGTTCAGGAGGGCTCTGAAGAGCCCCTTTGTCCATGAAGTGATGGTCACTTCACCATTGGGGCTAGTTCCTCGGGAAATCGAAGAGATTTGGCCCGCCGCTCACTATGACATTCCAGTGACCGGCGATTGGGATGAGGATGAACTTTCCACCATACATAGCATGATTTCTCAGTTTGTTAGAAGGGTTGGCTACTCGAAAATTATCAACCACTCAGGTATTGAAATTGACCTAGACGGAATAGAGACAATTGATACTAGGGAGGGAGAAAGTGCCGGTTCAAAATCTGCAATATCCAGATTATCGGATGAAGTAGAAAAGGCATTGAAATCCAAAATTATTGATGAATTCATAGAGCGACCTAGGATGATGGTTTTGAAGTCAATTTCTAGATTCATTCACGGCTCAGATGAATGGCTCGAGGGAGCTGATATTCGTGGCCGTCCACCGATTCTGACAATTTTCTCAGGGGGGACACAGATAGCAAAGTGGAATCCTAAGAGGGGGATGTTTTCATTCTCAAAGTCTAGCCTAGGGCTATTGGATAAATCGGGGACCTTGAAACGGATATCCTTGAATCCAAATGTCAATTGGACAGGGGATATTTTTCCCAGTTACGTTGACTCATTCGACCCATTAATCAGGTCGGGCGAAGAGCTACTAGTTTTTCAGAAATCAAGTTTGATGGGTTCTGCAAGGTCCGTTGCTCCTGGTTGGGAATGGCCTCATGGGCCTGGCAAGTTGGCTAAGGCCCGGCACCGTCTCTGACTATTTTTCCTCCAATTATTGCTACGCAGTGATTAAAGAGGGGGAGTATTTCGCCCGGCTGCCTGAGGTATAGAGATGTCAAGGATGCATAGCAGGGGAAAGGGCAAGAGCGGTTCAAACAAGCCCCATTCTAAGACTTCTCCTGAGTGGTCAAACTCTGACAAGAAGGAAATCGAGGAGACCATAGTACAGCTTTCCAAACAAGGACACTCCAATGCAATGATAGGATCAATTCTACGAGATAAGCATGGAGTTCCGGACGTCCGACTCGTTACTGGCGAGAGGATATCGCAGACTCTATCTAGGCTAAATGTAGAAACTGGATACCCGGAGGACCTCATGAGTCTGATGCGGCGTGCGCTCAGGCTGATCGATCATCTAGCACAGAACGGAAAGGACGTCCACAATCGTAGACAGTTGGAGCTTTGTGAATCAAAGATTAGGAGATTGTCTAGGTATTACAAACAGAATGACGTTCTTGGGTCTGACTGGACATACAAGCGTGACCAGTTGAGACTCATGGTCGAGTGATGCATAGGGATTTGAACTTCTTTCATTAGCGGCATCCATGAGGGAGTTGCTTCGCGAAGCTGCCTACTTGGAGATTTCAGAACTCCTTGAAAGATATGCTCACAATATCATTAACTCGACTTCACGCGTTATTCTGTCTTCGGCTCCCACATTGTCCGGGGCACTCTCCATTGCTCCCTTGGAAGCGGCATTGATTGACTCCAGCATACAGTATTGTAGGCGTTTTACTTCTAGTCCACCCACCTCTGAAGCATTTGTATGGTTTTCAGAAAATTCGATTTCCGATTCAGAAATTCCTACAAGGGGAAATAATGGGATAATTCTCTCACCCGTTGTCGTCGAGGGTCTGATAGGCCATCGGGGCGACTCAAGAAAGGGCCCGCTCAGTCCAGTAGCCCAGTCCCATGCATTGGCCCAACAGATATCTCCTTCAAGCAAGCGACTGAGAAAAATGAGACCTTGGGCACTTTCAGGTAATTGGAATGATAGTGCACTAGACACTGCCTACGATCCTGTTTTCTCCGCAATTAGGGACTTCCTTGAGTCCGAAGGCTCGATTAGTGTTGTCCCATTGACAGAAGTTGATAGAATAGAATCAAAGAACTACCGATGGATGGACATTGATGAATATCAAAGAATTAGGGAAATGTGGCCGGAAATGGCACTTGGCGAAAGAGAGGAGGCAATGTCGGGACTAGCCCTCCCCTCACTCCTGCAAAATACGCCATCAACTCCTAGGTTGGAATGTCTCCTATGGCAATGCATCATGGGTATCGGTTGGAAGTCAGATCTAGCTTCTCAGTTGTCATGGGCTATCGATTATTGGAAATCATACGAACCCAGAGAAGCAGCCAGCAGAGTAGCAGACTCCCTGATTACATCGGGTCAGATAAACTCACTCAAGCCTTAGAGTACTTCCGCATTTGCCGCACTCAATTCTTAGTGGTCTAACATTCGACTCAACAGCAATTCTATTGTTGCACGAAGGACATTTCACCCTTGCCTGTGTTTTGGAACCTCTTTCTACCGCTTCTGAATCAATTGGAGGGGAAATGAGGGCTGCTGGGAATACCAAAAGGATTCTTGATGCAACCACTCCGAGGACAATCTGCATTGGCAGGCCAAACCAGTATATTGCGAAAGTTAGAGTCCCTAATACGCCAATCATGGACATGCTCGGAATTCTTGACCTATTCCGAGTTAGAGCCATTCCAGCGGCAATTGCCACGCAAATTGAGAAAACTGCAAGCATTGCTGAAACAAGGGGGCTGAAAAGTAACGAGTTTCCGGTTGCGAACTCAATTCGAAAGTCTGTATCAGACTCTAATTCAGACTCTTCTATGGTCAGAATTTCCATAATTACCCATCTTCTATGGTTGTATGAAATGTCCTCATTATCGGAGTATACCCCACCAAGACCAGCAAGCATCCCCGTCCTAATCTCGAAAGATAACTCAACATTGGTCCAATAATCAAATCCACCAGTTCTGACGAAGTCTTCGATCAACGTCTGCCTCACGTCTTGACTAACTTCGAATTCTGCGCTAATCCTAATCGAAATTACATCCGAATTGAATGCCCGGGAACTCCCGAAGTCTATCGAAATTTCCATAGGACCGAAATCTACTGGATCAGCTCCAAATATTGACTCCGGCTCTAACATTAGTCCAGTGGATAGCAATGACTTGAGATTGGACTTTGAACCAGTTAGGTGATTCTTCAATGCCAATAACTCTGAGTCATCCACTCTTCCATTCTGCTTGTCGGATTGCCCAACAGAGTCAGAGTATGTGTTGAGATTCTTCCACCAACTGGTGGATCCTAGACTCTTGTTGCCGATGTTGTCCAGCCCCCATCTCATCCATTGAGACATTGCCCCATCAAATCTGACGATGGTGTCTCTTTCCATGATTTTTCCGTCATAATTGCACTCAACAATTATTGCAAGATTCGAGCCACCGGTCCTTGGGGGTTCCTCGTCTGGGTACCAACTGTTGTCCCCGGAATCTTGCCCTACTGTTATGTCATGAGTCTTATCGACATCAATCCTAAGTGAACTTTGAGGTGAAATATAGAAGTCTGTTCGAAGGGCACCACCCTCGAAATTCTCTGCATCCCATACGAAGGTGACATCCACCCAATCATCGTTAACCGTTGTAATTGGGTTCTCGGAGACTTCAGCGTTTTGGACCTGCAAGCCACCATTGGAAGAAGTCCAAATCTTATCACCAAATCCAGAGGTAAGCCTTACTGGCAAGAAAACCAGGTTTCCTCTGACACTTGCATCCCTAAGTTGCACGTCAACAAGTGGGAATTGTAGGGTTAGCGAAGCGTCATTTTCTGCAGTTCCCCAGTAGAACCTGATCCCCGACTCTCCTCCTGGGTTTGAGAAAATCACACTTCTGACTGAGAAGGTCAACTCAATTACGTCTCCTTTGGAAATCTGGCCATTGCCCACTTCGACGGATACAAGCAACTCTCCAGTATTAGTTAGGTAGAATGCTGGAATTTCTTCGGAACTTTCGTATGTGCTGCCGCCAACTTTCAATAATACCGTGGCATTCCCCGAAACTCCGGTCGAGTCAACTACATGGTATGGGATGCTGAATGTCCATGTTCCTTCCGAATATTGTCCATCCGAACCCCAAATAAGACTCCATTTCCCCACTTCCACCTCTCCAAAAATGGAGGATGTTACCTCTGCAGATTTCTCTTCTTCTAAATCCGACTCAAATGGGGTTAACTTCCCATTGTCCGGGTCTCCAGTGAGGAAAAGCTCGAAATCTCGGCTTGGGCAGCATGAACTGGACTCACTGGCGGTTGCTGAAATTGGCATAGTTACCATGGTCAGCATCAATGCTAGTGCCATGCCTAGTGCACCGACACGAGAGTCGTCCATCATGCCGCTGATTCATGACCTGCCCTTCAATGCGACGCAAGTATGAGACTCCTACATGCTAAATCTCTTGGAAGAAAGGCCCCCCAACTAACCATGAAGCCAAATTAGGATGGCCGTAGAGTCCTCTTGGAAAGATTCTAGCCTCGCAAAACCAACCCTCTCCAGTTGGTATACATTTCCGATAACTAGATCCACGTCTTCCAGCAGACCCTCAATCTCGATAATTTCCTTCCCGTGAGGGGTTATCAGTCTTGCATTCCTTGCACAATCTAGTGGAAGCCAGTGAATTATCTTCCGCCCGTCTGATTTTTCTATGCTATCTATGACCCCTCTTGAATCGCTCAATGTGATATCTGCAAAATCCTTCAGCCTTAGCTTACCCGATTCAAAATCTGAACTTTGAATGGCGATCCGGTCACCCAGTTTCCAGCATCTATCCCCCACTCCCGAGTCTTCCGGGTGCCTCGGTAGATTAATCTCGTATTCTGGAAGTTCACCGACCAAGGATATCTCAATGGGTTCTCCAACGAAACTCCTTCTTTCGGTCCCCGAATCAATGATTCTGGCGTTAAATGACTCCAATGTTTTCATAGGTACGGAGATGTCTTTCTGAGTTAGACCAAGGTCAATCCAGAACTCCTTTAGCGAATTGGGAGAGAAACCCCTCCTCTGAAGTGCCTTGATCGTTGGCAGCCTTAGGTCCCCCCAGCCCTCATGAATGCCCGAGGAGATTGAATCACGCATGCTTGTCGTAGAAAATCCTCCGAATTCGTGAACTTTCACTCTTCCCCAGTACAATGCAAATGGGTATTCCCAACCAAAGTGGTTGTAAAGCAAGGTTTGTTTCCTCGTACTATCCATTAGGTCCTTCCCTCGAATGATGTGGGTTACACCCTGTTCGTGATCCTCTATAGCGCTCTGGAAATCAAGTAGTGGCCAAACCTTGTATTTGTCACCAACCAAGGGGTGTGGATTGTGCTGAATCCTAAGTGCAGGCCAGTCACGTAATGCAGGATTTGGAAGGGACATGTCAGTCTTAACTCTCACAACTGCGCCACCTTCCAATATTTCTCCATTGTTCATTTCTTCCCACTCGGATAGGTTTTCATCGCAACCCTTGTTTCTGCATGGGCACTCTTCTTTCAAGCTCCTGAAATTCCTAAACTTATCCGATTCGCATCTGCAAACATATCCATGGCCATCTCGAATCATTTTTTTGGCATATTTCAGATAAGTTGGCATCCTATCGCTAGCCCTGATTATTACATCAGCCGGTCTTCCAGCAATCCACTCATATTCCTCTGTGATCCAATGATATGCATCAGGGATGGGGGGCTTAACTTTGGTGTCCGTGTCGTCAAATCTCAGTACAACTTTTCCACCATAAATCCTGGCATATTCTGCATTAATCACTACTCCCCTAGAATGCCCAAGTGAGAGGGGTCCATTGGGGTTTGGCGCAAACCTGAGAACGACCTTGGAATGATCTCCAGGCAACTCCTTTAGGCCCTCAATCTTCACATGCTTTCTTCGTTCCAATGCATCTGGGGCTAGCGTTTCCAATAGATCCCTAATGTGTTCCAGGCCTTCGCGATTTGCTATATCATTGACTTCATCAACTTCCCTGGCCACTATCTCCTTGAGTTCTTTAGCAAACTTCCTCAAGTCATCCCTTTCAGAAAGTAACCTTCCTAGAACGCTCCCAGCCTCTCCCCTGCCATCATATTCCAATGAGTTCTGAAGCGCATATTTCCGAACAGTATTGACGACATCGTCGTCCCACTGGCTATTTTCACTCATGGTGCTCAAGTAGACCGAGCAATGGTGGCATTTCACCATTCTTACTGATTCCAATCATCCAATGCTGATTGAGAGGACTCTCCGGGAACTGCGAACCTTTCAGGAATCGGCCTCCTTCTTTGCCTATTCCATGCAGAGACGACTGTAGACCAACTCCATCTAAGGCAGTCATGAGGGCGTTCCTCTCCACACAGCTCAATCACTGCGCGCTGAGCCCTTGGATCTGAGGGATAACCAGATCCGACATCTATCCCCAGACTTTTGGAAATCTTCTCTATTTCAGAGTCCCTGACATGCTTTGCTACGACGCTGGCCGCACCGACCAAAACGTCCGACGAGTCCATTCCATGTTCAGAACGAAAATTACAATTCGTCCAATTGCAACCAAGTTTTTCTGAAACTGCCTCCCCGAATCTTTCCGCGTTGATATCACATGCATCCAGAAGAATCTCCGTCGCCAAATTATCCCCATCTGCTGACCAAATTGCTTCGGCGAAAAGCTCCACCTCAAGATAATTCAGATTATCACTCTGCATCACCCTGTCAATTCTGCTTGGAGGACAAATTATGACCCCAAGTCCCCATTTGCGTGATTTTGTTAGAGAAACAATTTCATTGTGAATCTTTGTTCTCATTTTCCTACTGAGCTTCTTCGAATCATCCGCNCCTATCTCCGACAGAATTTCTCGATCCTCTAAAGGAACTCCCAGGGCGCAAACTACGAGGGGGCCAATTACGGANCCCCTTCCCGCCTCGTCCACTCCAACCTGAATTACTCCCACAGTGCGTGAATGAGGGCGAAAACTCTTGAAAACTACTGTTTATTGATACATTTTTGGGAAATACTGATGTTTACGGGCGTTGCTCGCGTGTCATGGTACCTGCTTGGCCATTCAGGAAGAAGAAACCCGCCAAACCGTCAATTTCTCGAACCAAATTCGTAGAAAACGTTGTTGAATATGAGAGAAATTCTGGAAAGAAAGGCAAGCCGAAAGAAGAAGACCATCTTGAGAAAAGTAAATTCTTAGATGCCCTCAAAGTCCTCACAAAGAAGGACGATGACGATTAGATAACTGGATCGGGAACCAAACTTCCTAGCAATTCAAGATCGAACTCCCCNCCNTGGATTGGGCTTTTGAGTCCAAATGAGGTGCTAACTTCAGGAGAGATCTCACCAAACTCTCCCACAACCTCGCCTCGGATGGAAACCAATGCGCCCCTTCCTTTGATCCAAGGCCCGTATCCCGGTTCTGTCGCATCGAAAACTACCTCTGACATATCCGCACCGAGATCTCTCAGAACTGCTTGGGCGATCCCTTTGGCAGAAGAAAACCCNCTTCCAGTTTCGGCACAAGCCCAACTGCCCCGTTCTAGATTGATGCCGCCTCTAACTACTGTTCCCAATTCGTATACTCTCTGGGGCAATTCATGGTGCCTATTTGCTGCTAGGATACCAAGCAATGAAGGTAGCACACTTTGCCTGAGAATGGTGTGTTCAGAGGTAATTGGATTGGCAATTGTTACGATTCCTCCACGCGGCTGCCACCCCATCCTTCCGAACTGGTCTTTCTCATTAGACAGCGTCAGGCTCTGCACTTCCTGAAGTGCACAGGCCCGCATGCTCTCCCCAAAACGCCTCCTTAACTGAGAAGACTTCAGGGGGACTGCATCAATATGNAGGGATGACATCTGCCTTGGAAGATTTTCAAATCCAAATCCTATGGCTATGTCTTCGATTATATCGATCGGATGCATGATGTCACTTCTCCACCTTGGCATTGAGACTATGTGCTCTTTCTCACCCACAACACAGTCACTCCACCTATCGTTAACGTTGGGGCCATCTGTGACAGTTCTTGTTTCATCCAACCTCCCCCCCATTTTCTTTAATGAATCAGAAAGATCGTTTTGTCCAATTTCTAAACCTAGGATTTTCTTTATCAGACGGTCGGGCACTCTATGCTCCCTATGTTCGCCGATTGGTGAGAATGACTCCCCCTCAGAATTCATTATCTTAACGCTCTCCACACTTCCTCCTCTTTCGTACAAGGATAGGCAAATTAGCAGTAGGCAAGCTTCACATGATCTTTCATCCCATCCCGTTACGTCGATGAAAAAATCTTCAGTCTCCTTGCTCACGGTAGTCTGAGCTCCATTTATTATCGGGGGAAATGATAGGACATTTTCACTTCCATCGAGAATTATTGGGAACCTGTCGAGCCCCTCCATCAGGTGTGCATATTCCATTCCCTTGGGATGGCTCTCCAGAATCTCGGAAATACTCATTTCATGTTCGCCAGCAAGAGGTACGAATGAATAGTCAGGGGGCACGGTCACAACTCTGAAGGGAGGGGTGATGGAAGAAAGATCGTGAACCCCTATCGAGGCAAATCGCCTTCTTCTCCCCAATGTCATATGCAATTTTTCTTGATGATCCATGAGTGACTGAATGAAATCATCCTTCTGTCCTTCTTCCGAACCAATATCTACTCCTCGTACTACAGCACCCATGATTATTGGCCTTACATCTGCAAGGGTTGGGTCCACGCTCATCGAAATCCCTCCCTGTGCGATTTCCATGTCCACTTCAGTATCTCCAAGACCCAAAAACGACCTCGATGCCTTGGCCATCGTCTCGTGACTCAATAAGTCCGGGCGATCAGGGAATACCTCAATCTCGATAGTTTCCTCATTGTTTTCATCTACAGGGCACCCAATAATGGGTAGCCATTCTGACCACCTCTCTGGCTCATGAATTGCTCCATTTAGACTCTGAACGTACCTAATCGAATCGTGACTTAACTCGATTGTCGGCATATTTTCACCCCAATTCCAGCCACATGGGAAGTGGCCTGTCGTATCCATTTAATCTGAGCCCCGAAATTGCCGCCGTGTCGTAGTCTTTCGCACAGAGATTCCTCCTCCCTATCCTCTCAATCCTATCTATTCCAATTTCCCTCATCCATCCTGCTAATTGCAGTGATATATTCTCTATCTGGCTTTCTGGAGGATTTTCTGAGGCCGGTGAGACAATCCCATTGCATCCGGAGGCTAAGGAGATTAGCAAATCTTTAGCTTCAGGTTGCTCATCAACTTCAAGGAAAACAAATTTGCCCATTTCCCGCATCTTCATTGCCTTCATTGCAAGTCCTATCTTCGGAAGGGCTGCTGGCATTCTGGTCCCTCCGGGGGACGCGCAATCCACAATCGCTCCATCAACCTCTAACTCAGATACTAGTCTGAATAGCCTTTCCACTCGAACAATTCCCCCTTTGAGAAGAACTAGCGCAGGACCCTCTAGCCTACTTACTAGCGATACAAGGACTCCTTCAATCTCTGCGTCGTTGAAACCCCGGAATGCCTCAGTATCAAGAACCAATCCTGCTGAATCTCCAATTTCTGAAGTTGCCCGGAGAAGGTTTCCTTCGTCTACTAGCATCATATCGACTTTCCTCGGTTTGGAGCGAACAAGAGAAGGATAATTCTGCATGCTCCCCTCCCCCCATAATGAGGGGTCATCTTTCTTCACAATCCATGGGATTGGCATCGCCAATCCCTCCGCATCGGAGTTCGATGGTACAAGTAGCGTGAAATGGTCCAATGTGATGTGATCATGTAATGCATCTTCATTGGGAACAAGTGAAATCTTTTCGAACCCCTCCGAAATGAATGACTCTGGTCTATTGCCCTCGCTCTCTCCTTCATTAGTTGGTTCAAGGACCAATGCATCTTCAGTAAGCACCATCCCTAGAGGGTCAATTTTTTCGGATAATTCCTTAATCTCAGATTTTGTAATCGCGCGCATACTGACACCTTCACCGGGAGGGGGGCAACTCCCTGAAACGATGATCCTTCCATCGGACATTCCTAATCCGGGGTTTGAACCGACCGAACCCATTACCATTACCAGGCCACCTTTCATTCCAGAACCAAGTCCTGGGCCTGCATGACCCTTCACTAGAAGGGTTCCTCCGGTCATTCCTGCTCCAGCAGAATCCCCCACTGAACCCTGAATGGTGACTTCTCCTCCGGACATCCTGAAACCTGTGTTATTTCCGGTGTTTTTCTCTACAACTGTTCTCCCTGATGAGTGATAAGCGGCAAACATCGTTGAAGCGTTTCCAAGAAGGGTGAATGTTCCTCCCAAATTTGCAGAACCGGAATACTCACCTAGGTTACCCAGACACTGTACTCTGGCGCCTTCCGGTAGGTGAGAGATTACTCCAAACTCTCCTTCTTTTGGCTTTTCATCGCCCGCTTGACCCCAGCCGATTTTTATCGGCCTACCTTCCTCCAGAGCCCGTTCTATATACCTCTCCAGGTCCTTGTTGAGCTTTACACTATCATCTGTGGATGCTCTCATTCTATGCCCCCTCATGCCCACTACGGGGCCATTGGTTAAGAAACGGACGACTTGTTATTGATTCTTGCCGAGTTCGCTAGGTTCATAGGCGACCTTCAGACGCCTTTGGAACAGGGCAAAAGCTCAGGAGACTCCTCAATGGGAACAATCAGAGTCGCCATAAACGGCTTCGGAACAATTGGCAAAAGAGTGGCCGATGCCGTGGATGCTCAGTCGGACATGGAAGTTGCTGGCGTCACAAAGACTGGCCCCAGTTTTGGGTGCGAACTAGCCGCTAAGAAGGGATTTCCTTTGTATTGCACCAGTGATTCCGAAGAAATGATTTCCTCATTTGAAAATTCAGACTTTGATTGCCGGGGGGGATTGTCAGAACTTCTGAATGTTGCCGACATAGTTGTTGATTGTGCACCCGGAAAGATGGGCCCGCAAAACATAGAGAAGTATAGGGAGGCCGGAATCAAGCATATATTCCAAGGCGGCGAAAAGCACTCTTTGACGGGATTGTCCTACACATCTTGCTCAAATCATAAAGAGAATTTGAATGCCGACTGTACGCGAGTAGTTTCCTGTAATACAACCGGACTTTCCAGAACCCTAGTTCCTTTGTTCAATCATTGCGGTTCCCTAGAAGTTGAGTGCACCATGATTCGTCGTGCCGCCGATCCCGGGGACTCCAATAAGGGACCGATCAATGCCATAAAGCCAGTACTCAAGGTCCCCAGTCATCACGGTCCTGACTTGATGACTGTCGCTCCGGAAATCTCCATCAACTCTCTAGCAGTTGCAGTGCCAACTACGATAATGCACCTGCACTCGATAGTTGCAGACCTCCCAAACGGTCATGGTTTGTCTACAGAGTCGATTATTCAGCTTTGGAAGGGCACTCCTCGTGTGATTGTAATGCACGGTGAAGAAAATAGGATAACTTCGACTGCCGAGGTAATGGAGATGGCGAGGGACATTGGCCGAAAGTGGGGGGATTTGCACGAGATTTTTGTTTGGGAGGATGGGGTGAAGCTTGATGGAAACCGACTATACTACTTCCAAGCAATTCACCAAGAGAGCGACGTAATTCCCGAGAATATTGATTGCATCAGAGCAATGATGGGAACCGAGCCCGATTGGGAGAAATCAGTCTCAATTACAGATGAAGCCATCGCCAAGTACTATTCATTGTGATGGCGATTTCCCTACTCGTCTAGAGTCAATAGTGAAAAGAGGTTGGCGGCTCGCAAATTTCGTATGCCTGGTTCGAAGGGTGTGTTGCTCGTCGTTTCCTTGCTACTTATTTCTCCAATGGGGCATGCAATTTCCCTACAGGACGATGGTAGCAAGCAATCCTCCGTGTCATTGGAAGAAGACTCCCCCGACCGGCCCTGGACTAGACTCTCAAATCCAATCAGTACTTCATACGAAATGTCCGAGGTTTCGGGATTTATCCACTCGCCCTACGGGACCTTTGACCCTATCTATGAGGTACTTCCAAATGGCCCATGGAATATACTCGGAATGACCTCTCCATGGGAGGATAATGCCTACGTGATTCAGTCCAACAGTGCAGATTTGCAAGGTCTAGAAATTTTGTTGCAATCCATTGGTTCGGAAGTAGTTGACCACCTTCCAGACCATTCACTAATTGTAACGATACCGGAGGACGCTGGGGATGGTTACGTGGAACAGATAAGCCGGCTCCCTCAAGTAAGATGGGTTGGTCCACTTCCAACCGCTTGGAAGATTTCCCCTGCATTGTTGCCTTTTGTCGGAATCAAAGATTTCAGTGTAGACTTGGACATTATCCCATTCCCAAACCTATTACAAGAGGAAGTGACCTCTCTATCAGAGGATATTGGCCACTACTCCCAAGGGCCTCAATCACATCTCTGTGGCCCCCATCTTTGCCAAACTCGAGGCTCAGATACCTCAATAGTAATTGATTTGGCTAATGATGAGAGAGTCATGAAAATTGACCTGAGTCCAATATTGTCCATTCACAACTCCAATGCAAGCCAAATTTCTGGGATAGATCGGGCTCTGGACCTCTCCCTTGGAAACTTGACTGGTCGAGGGGAAGTCCTAGCCATTTCAGACACGGGCTTAGACTCCAATCATGGAGATTTTGACGGCAGACTGAGGAATCCAATTTACAACCTATTCGGACCAGACCCCTCGGGGGCCGATGCAAATAGTGGCCATGGGACTCATGTTACGGCGACTCTTCTCGGGGATGGCTCCGGTGATCTGAACTCCACGGGAATGGTCCCCGAATCAACATTCATTTTCTATCAGTTAGAGGATGATAGCTCGGGCAATATCGCAAGATGGGATACATTGTACGCGATGTTCCAGCATGCAAAACAGAATGACGCCAGGATTCAGACCAATAGTTGGGGTAGCGATTCACATGTGGGGCAGTATACGTCGGAATCTCGCTCTGCGGACCAGTTTACCTTCGAAAATCAAGACTTCCTCGTCCTCTTTTCCGCTGGTGATTTCTCCGGTACAGGGGTAAGCTCCCCTGGTACATCTAAGAATTCTCTTACTGTAGGGGCCTCTACTACTTCTGCATTCGATTCTGAAGAGGTTGGCAATGTAGCCAACTTCTCATCAAGTGGCCCAACCATGGATGGCAGGATAAAACCGGATTTGGTAGCTCCGGGAGTGATGATCTGTTCGGCAAGAGCCGCCGAAGCATCCTTTGCTTCAGGGGGTGCCTGCTCTTCATCGTATCACCCGGATGGAACGACTCCGTCTTACATGACTTTGAGTGGAAGCTCCATGGCAACCCCCGTAGTCGCAGGGGCTTCTGCAATGGCCCGGCAGCACCTCAGAGAGGAACTAGGGATACCCTCTCCCCGTTCAGATCTCATCAAAGCAATCCTCGTCAATGGGGCTGATGATTTGGGGTCTCCCGACATCCCCAATGAAAGAGAGGGATGGGGTCAATTGAACCTGTCAAATAGCCTCTTTCCAGAAATTGAAGGAGAGAACATTTCGGTATTTTTCGACTACGAGAGGCAATTACTTCCTGGACACAGCTTCATCTATACATTCGAAATGACGGGGGACGTCGGATTAGATGCTACTCTGTCATGGAACGACCGCGAGGGCTCAGTTTCGGCAGATCAGAACGCAAGCCGACTTGTTAGTGACTTGGATCTAGTTATTACTGCACCAGACGGCTCTGTTTTTCGAGGAAACAACTTCCAGGGGGGATTTAGCTCCATTGGAGGGGCAAGGGACCAAGTAAACAATCTCGAAAGAGTCAGGCTTGACTCAATCCAACCAGGTATTTGGACAATCCAAGTTGGCCATTCGGGAGGTTTCTCTCAGGATTTCTCCATCGTCCTTAGTGCTAATGGGGAGGAACTCCAAGAATCAGATCTCACGGTCATCAGCAATTCGATTTTCTCTTCAGATGCTAACCCACTCCAAGGGGATTCCATATCCATACAACTAGCGTGGATCAATCAAGCTGCAGCCCCAACTGGGGCTTATTCAATAATCCTAGAAGATATTTCAGAGGGTACAGAGATAGGCGAGTATTCGATGCCTTCACTTGGTGGCGGAGAAATCGAAACGTTCTCCCTATACCATTCCTTTTCTTCCACGGGGAACCATGTTCTGAGGCTGACTTTGGATCATCTCTCCGAGGTTGAAGAGTTGAACGACGAATCAACGGGAGTAAACAACAACATCTACGAAATGTCGTTCGAGGTTTCACAGATAGGAGTTNGGCTTACTCCACTGATGCTTGATGGATCAATCCCATCATCATTCGAGGAGATCGAATCAGCCAAGTCTCGGAATATTGATCCTAGCTTAACCAGCCATGTTTCCTTCCAATTGGAGATGTTAAATGAGGGCACTTCGGAGATATCTGTGGATCTACAAATTACTGCTGTCCAGGAAATTAGCCAAACCGGCATTCTCGAACAACCCCTCGACGAGTGGAGCAAGGAGACCAACCAATCTGGCCCATGGACCCTGTCCCCCTATGGAGAATCGGGTGANAGACTAACCATCACTCTAACACTTGCCGACGAGGATGCAGANATTTCCGATACGTCAGAAGCAAGGTATGCACTNCCGGGAAATTTCGTAACNGATTTGACCCTTTTCGACAGCCTCTCTCCTACTGTTTCTCACACAATCCGCCTTTCAGTCGACGTGGATAGGGTCGAAGGACTNTTNACCATCCCTGCAGGAACTGAGGACCTNGGTGCTATTCCCGGCGAATTTGCAATCTTCACTCTCTCAGTGAAGAACATAGGAAACGGTCCAACACAATATACGGTGTCTTGTGAGAGTCAAGACCGCTGGATAATCAATATTGGGAATAGCCAATCTTCAACAATAACCCTTGATCCATTAAGTCGGCTACAATTCATCCCTGTACCAATTCGGGTCAAGGTCCCCCCAACTTCCGAGGGACTTCCCGCCGGAGCATCCAACCAAGTTATTTGCATCACTACTTCCGTTAACGATCCTTCACTCACCACTACCGAGGTTGCAATTGTTTTTGTCCTTGANAGTAGGGAATTCTATACTCAAATTTTCGATCCTCAAGGAATTCCACTCGGACCTCTTGCCGCCTCTGCTGAACTACCGGTTCTGAATGGCGATTTGGTATCTACTAATCTTACAATTCGGAATGATGGAAACGTACCTCTCCAATTCGACATTAGGGCCCTTTCTTCGAGTAATCTGTGGCCNATCCAGGCTTTCCTGTCCCATGAGGAACCGCCACTAGGTGAGGTNGACTCCCTGCAAGTCTCAATTCTTCCAGGAATGGTTGAAACAATCACAATACTCACAATCGTCCCTCTTTCTGCTCAGAAGGGCGATAGAAACACGATCACAA
The DNA here is from genome assembly GCA_002725315.1 of Methanobacteriota archaeon. Taxonomy (GTDB): domain Archaea; phylum Thermoplasmatota; class Poseidoniia; order Poseidoniales; family Thalassarchaeaceae; genus UBA36. The sequence continues at coordinate 34,635 of PBOL01000004.1, forward strand.
TAAAGACCACTTTGGACGATTTCACCGTCAATAATGGTACAGTGCTTGAGGTTAAGGAGGTCACAACTCTGGATATTGAAAGCAATGAGGGCTTTTCTATATCATTGGGGGAATCGGCGAGCTCCCACATAAATTTACATAATTCGGGGAACGTTCCATTGCTAATTGAATTGACACTAGGTACTCTGCCCGATGGTTGGACGGGGGGGTTCCTTTCTGGAAAGCAATTTTCCATGGACATGAACAGGGACTCAGTAGTCTTGGTCGGACTCGAACTACCAGGGGGGACTGAGGCAGGGTTGCTATCAGACACCGTACCTGTGATAATCGAGTCTACTTCGCCCAGTGGAAATGTGGATATTGCCACCGTGAATCTCGACGTAACTGTTTCAGAGTCCGTTTGGTTTGAGCTAAGTTCCGACTCTTCAAAGATTCAAGGAATTGACTCAGAAGTGGATATCTCGATATCTGTAAAGAACAGTGGAAACGTCCCCTCTGGATTAGTAATCTCTTCCGAATCCCCCGAAGGATGGGACATCATGATNTCCCCGAATGCAATTCAAGAACTTTCAGTGGGGGAGGCCACTCAGATTTCAGCCAAGATTAGGCCTAGGGGTAATGCAGACGATGGTCTGCAAAGCCTCATTTTCTTGACCAACTCGACTATTGATAGCGATCAACTTTCCGTTTCAGAAGCAACATTGGNAATTGAGGTTAGCAAGTCTCGGAACTCTAACTCGGGTGGTCTTTCTGGGGCGTTTGAGTCCCTCGGACTGCCAGCTTGGACACTTGCGCTCCTATTCGTCCTCATTCTTTCGGGCATCGCAGCTCTGGGGATTAGGGCCAGGGACGAATTTGGCCCCCTTTCCACAGAAGAACAGCTCATTCCACGTGGTTCAGCATTGCAATCCGGTTCTGCTACTGAAAGGAGGGCCGCAGCACTTGACACCTCTACCTCGGGGGAGGTAATCACAGGGGATGTTTCCGACACGGAGATTCAGAGTGCAATCGAGGAAACCCTCCCTTCACTTCCTATCACCGATCTACCCGATGACGCGGCGCCCCTTCCCATTACCGGCCTCCCGGAAGGATGGACGATGGAACAATGGGCAGCATATGGGCATCTTTGGTGGGAGCAGAACGGGCCATAGAAGCGAGTGATTTTTCTGCAACCCCCTCTGCCACTAGGCATGACTGGATCGATTGTTTTGTTTGGCCCCCCCGGCGCAGGCAAAGGAACCCAGGCCTCGGTAATAGTGGAGATGACTGGAAAGCCTCAGGTTTCGACAGGAGATATGCTGAGGGATGCACTGGCCAAAGGTACTGAACTCGGAAAGGAGGCACAGGGCTANATGGAAAGCGGGCTCCTCGTTCCAGACGCCATCATCATCGGCCTGATTAGTGAGAGATTGCAGTCTCCAGATGCNAGCGATGGAGTCCTATTCGATGGTTTCCCAAGAACAATNCCCCANGCGGAGGCTCTAGCCAGAATAACCGATGTCGAGGCAGTAATTTCAATCGAGGTACCGGATGATGATATAATCGATCGAATAGTAGGACGTAGGATGGATCCTGAAACTGGGGANATATACCACATTTCATTCAAGCCCCCCCCATCGGAAATATCTCATCGCTTAATCCAAAGAAAGGACGACACCGAGGAGACCGTTCGGCAGCGTTTGTCCTCATATCACGAACAGACCCGGCCACTCGGGGAATGGTATCAAGAACTTGGCTTGCTCATAGCCGTCGATGGGGCCGGCCCAATTGAAGAGGTCAGCAAATCTGTTGCCAATGCAATCAGTATTCTTTGAGGGAATTATGGGCGGAAATAGGAGGAGAGGAAGGGCTCGAAGGTCAAAGACCTCGGATGCGGACAAATCAATCATCCACCTTTCCCGTGTGCTGAACTCTGAATTGTCGGGCGACTCAAATATTGCGGANAGTGCGGCCAGACAACTCATCGGGATNGGGAAGAAGCATGGAATCAGGCCCGAACCTAGCATCAGGAGGCTGATTTGCCGGTCCTGCAAGAAGTCAATGCTACCTGGGAGAACCTCTAGGGTCAGGATTACTCCTCGTTCAATCAATACTACTTGCCTCAGGTGTGAACGGGTCTACAGGGAATCAAGAAAGANGAGATGATGATTTATGGCCAGAGACATCCCCAGATCGATTGAAAGATCCGCCAAGAACCCCCAACTAGGAGTTTCCATAAGGATAGGTAAGGAGGGAATTTCAGAAGCTTTTATCTCTGAACTATCTGAACAATTGCNCAGAAAGAGATTGGTCAAAATCAAGGCCAACAAAGGAATTGCTTCTGGCAATTCAGGACGAAATGAAATATTCGAGTCAATTGCTAGCGAAACTTCCTCAAAATTAGTTTTCCAACGGGGGAATGTTGCTGTTCTCTGGAATGGTAAATNACACGNAACTGNAGATTTATTGAACATCTNCAATAGTCAATTATTTAGATNGGTCAAAATTCGCGACGAATNATGGTNTCNCAGGAACAGGTAGTACTGCTGATTTTCTTATTCTCGTTTGCTTTGATACTTTCAGAATTAGTCCACAGGACGATAGCCGCATGGTTCGGCTCCGTAATGATGCTCCTCTATGGCCATTATTCGGGTATTTTCCATCTTCACATTGAATACAACGCNGCCGGGGAAATGGTCAAGGAGTACACACTGGAACACACAATGATCGGATGGATTGAGTGGGAGGTCATAGGATTACTACTAGGGATGATGATTTTCGCATCGATTCTGGAGTTGTGCGGTTTCTTCGAGTATGTTGCTATCAAGGCAGCGAAGATGAGCAAGGGAGATCCTTGGAGGCTAATTGTACTACTTGGGACATTCACCACATTGCTTTCCCTAGTTATAGACAACGTGACTGCGATCATTATTATCGCCCCAGTAACATTGCGAATCTGTAACAAATTGGAGATTAATCCGGTTCCCCCATTGCTTGCCGAAGCCATTCTGTCTGACACTGGCGGGGTAGCTTCCATGGTGGGGGACCCCCCGAATGTGATGATTGCCGCAGCGGCCGCTGAGGAGGGCCTTCTAGCATTCTCATTCAATGGCTTCCTGTTCCGTCTGGGAATCCTGACCTTCTTTGCATGGATAGCGACGCTGGCCTACTTCAGGTGGTACTACAAAGACTGGTCCACCCAGAAACCCCCACATGTGGATCTTCTGATGGAGGAGGACGAGTGGGATGCGATTAACGACAAGCAACTAATGTACACCACTCTGGTAATCCTGGGACTAACAGTGGCTGCTTTCTCCGCCAAGTCCCTCTTGGACCTCGAAATTGAAATCGACGGAATAGCACTCGCCGGAGCGGGCTTTGCGCTATTTCTCGCTAGGCCCCAAGAGGAACAACTTAGAGACGGATTCATCAATGATGTCGTGGAAAAGGTCGAATGGCAGGCTCTACTATTCTTTGCTGGCCTATTCTTGCTAGTGGGCGGTGTAGGCGATGTTGGATATCTCGACAAAGTAGCAAACTGGATTTTCGATAACTTCGGTGATGACGAAGTCAAGTTGGCGATAGCGATAATTTGGGTCTCAGCTATAGCCAGCGCCCTTATCGACAACATCCCATTCACTGCAGCAATGATTCCTGTCATTTTCAGCATAACTGAAGCAAGCGGCGGGGCTTTGAGCCCCGAACCCTTGCTATGGGCTCTGGCAATGGGGGCCGGATTTGGCGGAAACGCGACACCCATCGGATCTAGCGCCAATGTAATGACGGTGGCAATTAGTGAAAGAGGCCCATATCCAATCACAACGCGTGAGTGGGTTCGCGCTGGACTTCCAGTGATGTTCATAACTTGCATTGTCGCAACAATTTTCGTATATATTTTCCACGGAACCCTCTATTCTTAGCGAAGTTTCCGCTACCATCAAAGCCCAACATTGCGAGGATTACACGTGGAATGTGGCGTGTGCGGCTTTCTCCTAGGGGATGTCGGGAAATGCCCTGCTTGTGGCTCGGAGGAATTAGCCGACAGCCCCGATTCTGAATTAATCGAGAATGTTAAGCCAATAGAAACGGACAGTGAAAAACCAGAAGAAGCAAATTCAGAAGAATTTGTGCCAGAAACACTGGAAACTGCCGAAGAGGAACTCATATCCAATCTAGAATTGCCATTTGGTCTGAAAGATGCTCCTTCTGCCCCATTACGAGATAGAGGAATCATGGGCCTTGCCTTTGCTCCACCAATGGGCAGCGAACTGCATGATTAGCCATGA
>PBOL01000011.1 GCA_002725315.1 Methanobacteriota archaeon
GGACCAATTCATAGTATCGACGAAGTCTGCGATTTGATAGTAATATACAAAGAATTGCTTTGAAAAATCACACTTTGGAATCGGAATTAGTTATTTGAGTGGTTAAATTAATGTTCAAATTNGTCATTTNTCCTATTTATTGCCGCTAGAGCGAAGGANACGATAACGATCAGCATAGANGGGGCTGGAAGGAAACCNGAGNTCCCTGCCCCTTTCTCGATCACGCTCTCATTCACGTCTTCGTTNACCCACATCGAGGCGTCTATCACACGCTTCTGGTAGTTGATGCTCCANGTCCCCCCTTCGACTAGGGTCAGGTTTCCACCATCCAGGGTTACCCTTGTCTCGTTTGTCGCGTTCACCCCGAATAGGGATGAACTCCACAGTAGCTCCCCGGTGNCATCCGTGTAGTGTAGCGANGCGTTCGTTGTGCTGGCTCGTCCCAGATTCACCACGTGGGCATCCACTTCATCGCCCTTGATCACTATGCTTTCGACAATCAAGCGAGCACGCCAGTACCAAACATCCCGGATTAGATACTGCATNACATCGAGCTCCTCCCCCAACCTCTCAGATATCGACTCCACAGAACCGAGCAGGAACTGCTCGTCATCAGTCTCGAACGTGAAGGTCGGGTAGCCCATAACCCCATACCCATAGTCCCGACTAGTCCCGCAGTTCGGGTAAAGGCCCTGATTGGCATTTCGAATGGGGATGTCCGAGATGTTTGAATTGACTTCGTCCCTGATGAAATGGAACAATTCCCAATCAGAAGGTTGGTCCGGCCACTTGCCCCAAGGNTAGAGCATGATCCAGACTCCCGTGTGCATGGTAATGTACAGGTCAGCGTGAGGAACAACCTCGTTCATGTAAATCGAATTTGCATGAGTCTCCGATTCGCTGAACGCACTACTACCGGGCTGTGTCGTCGGGCATGTATTCCAGTAGTGGTCATAGTTCCGATTCAGGTCTACTTGGTTGACGTTCCACCTAGTATCAAAGTCGTTCCCNTCGGCATTGAGCATGATTAGGATGTGGAGCTCAGTAGTAGAAAGNACATCAATGACACTCTGCTCTCCATCGGCCCATCCCTCTATGTAGAACTCCGCAGTCAGGAACGCAAGCTCCGTGCCGAGNTGCTCGTTTCCATGGTGCCCCCCATCGATGTAGACCACGTCTTTGGGAGTCCCATCTGGCTTGGTTTCCTGGCNCCAGTCCGAGATCTGCAGCATCCAGAGGTTCCTACCTAGCTCGGTGTTTCCCACGACGAGGAGATTTACGATTTCTGGATGCTCATCGGCCCATGCATTCACGTCNAGGGTAAGGGTCGCATAGGAATGGTACCAATGCTCTTGGATGATATCCGGTTGGCTAATCTGAGCCGTCGCCGCAGGTGCAGTTGATACGGCAAGCATCGAAGCAACCACCAATACTGCAACCAAGCGGCGCATGGCGCCGCTGTAGGGGCCGACACCTACAATCGTTCGCACATTTTGATGATTAATCCACGCTTAAGGGGCGACTTGAGATATGCGCGGCTAGAATCTTGGTGGCGATTAGCGCGGCGTTGAATTGAGTCAAACGATCTTCTCCCGGCGCAATCTCGTTTACATCAGCACCGATTACTTCCGCCCCGCCAGNGAAAAGCCCCTCGATTANCTCAACCGCGGCCCAATGACTCAACCCCCCCGGGACTGGGGTCCCGGTNTCCGGGACAAGGGAGCCGTCCAAACCGTCGATNTCGAAGGTCAGCCATACGGGNCCCTCGACACNCGAAACAGACTCGTTCATCTCTTCCCAAACCATTCGCCCTTCGGATAACCCCAGGAGGTCCCTCGCGAACCACGTCTCGATCCTGTCATCCGCCTCAATCAGCGAGGCCTCCTCCTCGCTGTANGACCTNGTTCCTATCTGGATAACCCGCCCAACTCCCTCCTCGAGAACACGCCTGATAACGGTGCCATGGGAGAGCCTCTCCCCATTGAGCTCGTCCCTGAGGTCTGCATGGGCATCCACCTGCACAATTGTCAGGTCACCAAGATTGGAGACCCCAGGGTGCGAGCGGACAGCCTCAACTATGGGGAGCAAGATGCCGTGCTCCCCGCCAAGGACGATCGGAAAAACCCCCTCGTCCATCCACGGCTCTACGAAATCGCGAATCGAGTCCAGTTGCTCCCTTAGGCTCGGTGCATCCGAGGACCACTCTTCCTCCGTCCTGATCAGCGCCCCGCAGGGGAGCTCGCTCGGTAGTAACGGGTCGTACAACTCGACCTGTGAACTTGCCTCCAGGCAAGCACGAGGTCCGTTCGCGGTCCCTTCCCCATAGCTGACCGTCATCTCCAGTGGGACTGGCAGTATCACGATGTCACATGGGCCACTATCATCCTCATCGAGACCTAGGAAGAGAGGNCTCTCNGGGTTGCTCATGAGCGTGCGAAATGGCAGTTCAGATTAATCGCTTCGGGACATCCGGAAGCCCGAATTCGAGCAATATGCAAGATGTTTGAAATAACCTCGGCTCCCGACNCTGCTTGGGTGGGACGCATGGGGCTNACGCTGGCACAGTTGACTCAGGCAATCAAGAGCAAGGTCGACATGGACATGGAGACCTCGGTCGCAGAGTCGATCGCCGAGCATGCTCTGGGGTTCTTCGGTTTCTCAAACAGAATCATCGACAACGCCCTGGAGCCAACGGACAGGAACCTCTTCTACCAGTTGCAGGACTACGATCTGCTGACNACCGAGTCCGAGGAAACCGTATTGTGGGACGGCAGGGAGTGGCGAATCCACTACTGGAGGTTCAAGCCCAATGCCGAGAACTTCGCCAAGGAGGCGGCCGAGGCAGAGAAACTGAAGCAGGCGAATGAGGATCCTTACGCCGATATCTACGACGGAATGCCCGCCAACCTTTGGAGGGAGAGGTCCGGCGCCGACGACGACTACGAGGAACCACTCTTCTAGTTTCGAGCATCACGACGGGCATTGGTTGAAATGCCGCAATGCTAGGAGATGGGCATGCCACGCGGGTTTGCGGTCCTCGCCGCCGCCTCCTTCGTGATTCTTTCGCTTCCACTGGATATGGCCGGCGCCCAGGAGGACCAGNCCCTATCCTGCACCGTTNTGGTTGACTGGGGGGAGGACTGGTCATGGGACGAATCCGGCGAGTACGTCCCCAGCGTACTCCACAGGTACAGGGTTGCATTCGAACCAGCGTTCTCCAATGGCTCGTCACCCGGTCTTGCCAACGTCTCGGTCACCCACCTCAGGGACGGNGCCGACATCGCCACGGGAACCTCCAGCCTAATTGCAGGGGGCGAGATCGACATTGTGCTCCCCGAGGAGCCCATATTCGGAGACTCGGTATCGATATCCGTATCAGCAGGTGGGGCAGATTGCAACCGGGAGCTCAACATCACAAATTGGAACCAGCCCATCGATGATCACGAGGTCACCAGGGAGACTCACTGGTCAATGTCCGGGATGGAGGGCGAGGGGCAGGGGATTTCCTTTGATGGCAGGGGCTGGCAGAAGAGGACGGGATCGATATTGGAGTCCAACGAGTTGGGGGACGGCTCCCTGTACCTAGATCTGACTAACGGCTCCGAGGGCCCGATCTTAGACCTCGCCCTCGACAGGATTTGGCTCAATGAGACCTATGACGGAAACATGCTGATCAGCCAGGACTTCGAGATGTCCGGAAACGGCACGCTCTCCCTGTTAAGTGGCCAGGAGGGAGACGGTCTGAGGATCGATGCCACTCTNAGCGATGCCTACGTCCTCAGGTCATTCCACGAGGGCGAGGTCTCGGAGAGGATGCGATTCCAGGGAGATGGGTGGATTTCCATTAACGGGGGCGACAACGAGAGCAGCGGGGGCGCCTTTGGCGAGGTCTACCTGTTTTACTTCGAGACCTGGGACGAAGACGGGTTCAGGAGACTGCAGGACACCCAGGTAGAGGCGAACGCGTCAATGAGGCTTTCCGGCTTGCAGGAGAGCTTCTCGTTCGAGCTAGAGGAGCTAATCTTCCGGGAGAAGTGGGAGGAGGGCATAAGGACGGACCAGCTAACCAGGATATTCGGAAGCGGGGACTTCGACTTCGTGGCTTCGGATGACCCGATATACATCGAGGTGAACGGCACCATCCCGATCCTTCACTTCGAGTCCGAGTCAGGGGAGACGGTCGCGGACACCATAATCGTCGACGGGACCTACGATGGCGACGCGGAGGGCAGCTTCGGGTACGTCAGGCAGATAGTCGAGTCAGGGGTCTTCGAGAATGCGACCGGGGTGCAGTTCGAGGCCGACATGATCCAGGACGAGTCGTGGTTCAACGTGTCCGCCACTCCCTTCGGGGGGCCAGTGGACCAGGAGCTCGAGGCCGACCACAACCTGACCTACGAGTACGTGGTACCGCAGGAGGACTGGTTGAACAGGACAATCCGCTACACNTTCGTCGAGGACAACGGGACCACGGAGGACGAGTACCCCGAGAACTCCCCGGTCATTGTGAACGCCGAGGCACCCCAGGCCACACCCATCTTCTCGGGCAACATCTCCAGGGAAACCGGGGTCTGCCCGGAGAGCCTTTTGGNCGGCGACAGCTTCTCCCTGACCGGCAACAGGGCGATGGTCCTGGACGTCTCGGTCTCGGGATTCAGCATACAGGAGATCGACGGGCACCTGGTCACCGTAGCCGAGTGGAACGGTAACTACGGCGACATGAGCCAGGCGAACGGGAGCGTGATCAACGAGGGGGTCCTCGCTGGCATGCTGAACGAGATAAGCCGAACCGTGCTAATCGAGCTCGAGGAGGGCGAAGACTCCGAGGTCTCGTTCATCGAGAACCAGAAGATAGACCGAATCACCTCCCCCTCCATCATCACCTTCGACGAGAACACGCCCCCGTCGCTCACCAACGAGGGCCAGCCAGCAGTCCGGTTCCGCGAGGGCATCCTCACCGCCGAGGGAGGGGAGGCCCATCTGGAGGTCTCTGTCGACGACTTCGACACAGACACCATCGCTGTCCGCGCTGATCTCTCTGGGCTCGGGATGGGTGAAGTCGAGCTCTCCGACTCGGGGACCCAGGGGGACCAGGTGATCCACGACGGAATCTGGACGGCGAAGATAGAGCACAACGGCCTCCAGCACGGCTCNATCCCAGTGTTGGTGACCATGCAGGACGTCTGGGTCACGGTTNCCGAGGAGGCTACCNTCGAGGTCTCCAACCCACCACCGAGGGTGCTGGAGATNGATTTCTCGCCAATGGAGGCAGTCAGGGGGGAGCCAGTGGAGATCAGCCTCTCGGTATACGACGGGCACGGGATATCCCAGGTCTCCGTAAACCTGCAGGTCGTCGGAGCGGGACAGACCCCGCTGCAGTACTCCGCGCCCACCCAGGTGAAGCTTGGCGAGGGCTCCTCGGCGACCTTCTTCGACGCACAGATATGGGCCGGGAGCTTCGTCCTCCCGACGAACATCGCCCCCGGGAAGCAGAGCATACCCATACTCCTGGAGGACCTGGAGGGTTCGTCCGCGACCACGACCATGACGGGAGGCGTCCTCTCCAGCGATGCCCACAAGCAGGCCCAGAGGCTCAACATCGAGAACCAGCCGCCGAGTATCTCCAACCTCACCGTGCTCAGGGACGGCGAGCCCGTCAGCGAGATCACTGCCCCACTCTCCGGCTCACCGACCAACTACACCCTCGAGGTCCGGGTTGAGGACTTCGACGGGGTGTCATCCGTGCAGGCGAAGATCGGTAGGCTGGCCCCGATCGGTCAATCGGAGACATGGATGCTTCTGAAGGACGACGGGGAAGGCCCAGACAGGGCGGGGGGGGACGGGCTGTACAGCCTGCAATTCTCCGCGCGCTCCTCGTTGTGGGAGGGACAGATCCCGGTCATGGTGAGGGCCACGGACGTTTACCTGTCGATGACCCCGTCGGGCGAGCAGACGCACAATCTGACTATCGTCAAGGCATCCTCGTCGGGCTCCACCTCCTCCTGGGTCACCGATCACTCCACCGAGCTGGTGGTGGCCTCTATGGGGGCGCTGCTGCTTCTCGGGGCAGGCGCCTTCGCCTACCTGATCAGGAACTCGGAGATGGAGTAGGCATTGGTGCGAGTGCCGGGATTTGAACCCGGGTTCCCACGTTGGCAACGTGGGGTGATAACCGCTACACTACACTCGCGCGCCCATCGCAAGCCAGAATGGCTTTTCTAAGCGTCGGTTTGCCCTAGGTGAGATTGGACAGGCGCTCCAGAATCTCGTCCCTAGTCGCGGAGTATACCGATTCGCCCCTGCCTACGGGGTCCTCTAGGCCCCAGTCCTCGTCTATTGGCAGGGCGGGGCACTCCACCCCGCAACCCATGCTGATTATCCTGTCGAAGCCGCTGGAGTCGATGGAGTCAATCGACTTCGGCTCCAGGCCCGAGGCATCAACGCCGATATCGGACAGAGCCTTCACCGCATTCTCTGCAACCCTGTGCCCGGGATTGGTCCCAGCCGACCGGGCATAGTGCCCCATGTCCCTTGCTATCGCCTCGGCCATCTGGCTCCTGCAGGTGTTCCCGACGCATACGAAAAGAAGGCGCATCGCCACCCCATCGAGGGGCTTCTAATTAACCGAACGACAATATTTCCCATAGCAAATTGGCATAGAATAGCATTCAATAGTGTGCCACAGCCCCCCGCAATCATGTCAGATTCCCCCATCTCCCACCATCCCGGTGGAGAAGCCCCAGCGCCATCCGATGCGGAGCCCTCCCAGGAGCAGCGAGCCCAGATGGAGCAAGCCTACCAGCAGATGCAGAGGAAGATGAGAATCACCCAGATGGACGAGCAGATCAAGCACAAGGTGATGGTGCTCTCCGGCAAGGGAGGCGTGGGCAAGTCCACGGTCGCTACCGGACTGGCCCTGTCCCTGGCGAGGCAAGGCCAGAAGGTCGGCCTGATGGACATCGACATCACCGGGCCGAACGTCCCCAAGATGCTGGGCCTCGAGAGCGCGGACCTGAACGTCGAGGAGGGGCAGATACACCCCGCGGTGGGGCCCCACGGGCTGAAGGTCATCTCGATGGCCTTCCTCCTCGAGGACCCCGACAAGCCGGTGATATGGCGGGGCCCGATCAAGCTCGGGGCCATTCAGCAGTTCATCGGGGACGTCGCGTGGGGCGATCTAGACGCTCTGGTCATCGACTTCCCCCCGGGTACCAGCGACGAGCCTCTAACGGTCAGCCAGAACCTGCCGGGCATAGACGGGGTGGTCATCGTGACCACGCCCCAGGAGGTCGCTCTGCTGGACAGCAGGAAGTCGATCAACTTCGCCAAGACGATATCCGTGCCCGTGCTCGGGGTCGTAGAGAACATGAGCGGTTACACCGTGAGGGGCAAGTCCGAGCCGAACTCACCGGTCTCAGTGATGGGCCCGAGCGGGACCCACATCGAGGCCGAGTCCGATGGCGAGGGGAACTGGTCCGTCACCCTGGACGTGTTCAAGTCAGGGGGAGGCAGGGAGGCGGCAGAGGAGCTGGGGGTCCCGTTCCTGGGGGCCCTACCGTTCGACCCGGGGATAGTCCGGGGCGGGGACGACGGGGTGCACCGCATAGTCGCGGAGCCGGAAGGGGAAACGGCCCGGGCCTTCGACTCCGTGGTGCAGAGGATAACCGAGGAGTTGGAGCGAGACTCTGGGCGCTCACTGAGAATCGTCTGATTGTTTCCCGCAGATGCGTCGATTTGATGACATAGGCTCATCCCGAGAATCTTGAATGGCTGCAGATACAGGGATATACATCACCTGGGTCACGGGTGCGATTCTGATCAGCATAGCGATGATCCCGATATTCAAGCCCCCCTACGCGAAGCTCAGCCTCGACGGCTTCATCGACATGTTCAGGAGGTACTGGGCCCACATGATCGTGGTCTTCTCAGTATACCTCTGGAAGGACTTGCTGGACGGCCTGGACAGGGTGCTGATGGCCAACACGCAGCTGGACATGACGTTCCTGGTCCACGCAGTGGAGGGGGACGCGGTGCTCTGGGTGCAGGAGGGGGTCAGGAGCGACTTCCTCGACGTCGCCCTCACCCACTTCTACGTGATGGGCTTCATGACGGCCACGTTCGCCTCGTTCGTATACCCCATCTACTTCGACGACAGGCACATGGCCGACAGGGTCTCCCTCTCGATGTTCTGGGTCTACGTCCTGGCCATCCCGTTCTACCTCTTCCTGAACGTCAGGGTCACCGGCGACTACATCGAGGGCATGGAGACGATCGCCTACGACCTGACCCCCGAGATACACAACTGGTTCAACCGGATCGACCCCTTCACGAACGGGATGCCGAGCCTGCACATCGGGCTCCCCTTCGCGATATGGCTGTCGATGCACCGGTGGGACGAGGACGGCAGGTGGGGCAGGTTCCGGGTGTTCCTCGTGGCCTTCATAGCCCTGACCTCCTTCGCCATCATCTACCTCGGGATACACTGGATAGTCGACATCATAGGGGGCATGGCGGTGGCCATAATGGCCGTGAACCTCACCGCGAGGACTCACGGCCCGATATGGAGGGTCGCGGACGAGCGGCTCTTCTCCAGGCGCCTCGCGAGGGCCATCGACTCCCCGTTCGAGACGGTATCGGGGGCACTCGGTGCGGCATACTCCTCCGTGGACCACCTGAGGGAGCCCGGGAGGAGGCAGACCGAGGCCATCATCGCCGCGCTACTGCTCATCACCGGCTCGGTCCTGCTGTGGGACGCGACCCACCAGAACATCTCGATCGACGAGGCCGAGTCGCCGACCTCGGCCTCGGGCTCGGGCGAGTGGCTTGTCTGGGTGGAGGAGGCGGAGGACGGCGTGGTGTCCATCAACTCGAGGAACCTGACCTCCCAGGCGAACCGCACGATAGGGGGGCAGGAGTGGGAGGACCCGCCCAGCGTCGTAACGTCAGGCGACAGCTTCGTGCTCTTCGGGAGCAAGCGGCTGGACTACTTCGAGCACAACGACGGGACGGGCATCCTGCACCCGCTCTCGAGGGAGCAGACCCAGGAGAACATCTCGGGGGTGGCGATAATGTCCGATTCCGAGGGCGTCGCGCACCTGGCCGTGAGGTCCGGGGACGGCCTGTTCACGCTGAGGGCGTTGGACGGGGGCATTGGGAGCCCCTTGAACGCCTCCGAGTCCTCCGTGATATCCTCCTCCGGGCCGCTGCTGGCGGTATCCGGGAGCCTCCCCGACGGGCCGG
>PBOL01000012.1 GCA_002725315.1 Methanobacteriota archaeon
TCATTAGAGGTGGTTGCCGCGCTATACCAAATCCAGTCAAGCACACTAAATCAGTGGGGTGTCGCCCCTCTGATGCCCAGTGAGAAGNCCACCATTCCAGTAATCACTTCTGATGGAATCAGGATGGCCTACGACACCGGTCTTCTGGAGCTCGATACGCTCGCTGACGCAATTCCTNTTTCCGAAATTGGCGATGCCATCTCTAGCTCCAACGAAGACCTCAGCATCAATATGGATGATATGCAGTGGACCTCGGTGGCCCTGAGCCCCTTGAGCCCCGGAGGCCTGAACTACACCCACACCGCCCCCTGCGAGAATCCTGGTGGGAATTACTGCACCGCTGGTCCTATCGCCATGGGAGATAATTTCCCCGTATACCTTAGATCCATCAGTCAGCTTTTCCCACTGAGCCTTTCGGACCTATTGGGTGGAAACCTAGGAGAGGGTGCGGGCTTCATGAACTCCGTGAACGGAGACGACCTAGGTGTCCTACTCGACTCGGGGGTTTCATTCTCAACGACTCTCAGCGACGAGACCATGGATAGCTTCATTGGAAGTATGCTGCCAAGTGGCCTTTCTGCAGATCTAACTCTGGAAATAGTCCTCCCAAGCTGGGCAAGGACCAAGGACGGTAGCAACAGCATTATTCTGAGTTACCGAGTAGACGGTAACCATGACGGTGAGATTAGCCTAGGAGGTTCAAACTTCTTCGACTGGGAGCATGCGCTTTGCCTAGAGAGTACGGGAGAACCTTGCACTGACGACCGCCTAGATGCCTATTGCACGTCCACAATGAGAACATGCGTCAGGACTGATGTAGATCTTGACATATCAGAGATTAGCTTGGCGAGCCTACCAATTAGCAAGGGCGCGACCTTTGAGTTCGGATTCAATGCCAGCATGGAAATTCACAGGATTGGCATTCCCGACTCTTTCCTAGATTCAGTGAATTCAGAAAGCACCACGATTGAGCTTGCGGTTCTTCCCTCTGATCTACTGAGGATGCTCCTTGATATCGGAAGCAGGGGGGATCCCCTGGTCCGCGAGTTTTCGTTATGTGACGTACGCGAGTACGGGTCCTATTGCCAGCAGTCAGTCACCTTCTCGAACGATGAGGAAGATGGTCTCTCAAAATTCGCTGAGGACTTCAGCACGAGTCTTAATATGTATATCAAGGCAGAAGCAAGGAAGCAGGGCGAAGAAAAAAGCGAAATTGGGGAGCTGGATTTCAGCGGTTTGGAGATAGAGGCCAGAATCCCCCAAAGTGGCCTTATTGACCAGGACAAAGAAGTCGTGAGTGATGAAATAGGGATTGTCCTTTCTGTGAGAATTCCAAAGGTCAGGATGACCGTCGGGTTGGACAACTCCTGGGGGGAGATATTCTCGATGGCAAGGGGCGGGGAAGAAGAGCCGAGACTGGGGGTTTCCACGGATAAGGTCGCGAATGTGCTTGTCGCACCATTCCTCGAGCCAATGGTTGGGGCCATGGGAGCTTTGACTGGAGCCCTAGCGGGCGGATTGGTGGATNCAAACGGAATAAGTATNCCCGGCAATATCTCGAGTCAGGTACCTTCGGAGATAACTGATGTCATTGGNCCCGAAGAATTGGGTTTCAGGTTGTCGGGGGAGGTCGAGATGATGATGCCAAGTGGGATATTCCTCAGAGATATTAGTTCCAAAAACAACCTTGTGTCACACGAAATCGACGAGGCGACAGGTAAGCAGGTTATCACCTACATGCTATCTCCGGATTCCACAACCGATGTAGTCACCTTCGGTGTCGATCTGGCATGGGGTTGGATGTTCGCACAGGTTGCATACTACCTCATTGCTTTGCTTCTCCTATTCATGTTCAGAGTGAGGAGGAGGAGCGTGAAGCGGAAGAGGATCCGTAGGGCAGAGGAGTTGGAAAAGCTTTCACANGCCGCCGAAGGAAGCGCGGGGGTATACGTGCCACCCCAGCCCACGGTTGAGGTCCTGAAGGTAGCCGATAATGGGATCGTGGTGAAGAAAAGGCTGGCTATCGGGTAGGTTACAATGTCCGGAGGACGTGTGAAGAGGGTCATCCTACTTGTCTTATTGATGATTCTAGCACCGCTTAGTGGGTGCTTCGGTTCTAGCGATGGTGATGTTTCAGCAGATAACCTGACTGTGGGTCCTGAAGTCCTATCTTCGGGAGAGTTCCAGGTCGTTGAGTTGAGTGCTTCTTCAGATATGTCGGTTTTCATCCCATACCTAGTTATCGACCCCTCAAGTGGATATGTTCAAAACTCAACGGTCCTGGACATCGCAAACGGAAAAAGCGCCTCCGTAGAGCTTCTAGCACCACCTAGAAATGACGTTCTAGTACTGATGGTAGGGGAGATGGGTCGAGTGCATTGGCCGATTAGGGATCACAACGAGTCGTGGTTCACTTGGCTGTCTAGGGGAGGGGCAGAGGAAGCGGACGGAAACGGTATTTCGAGAGTTAGTGGAAACTCATCACTAGATTCCGTCAACCAGAGCATGCAGACGGGCGGAGCGGTTTCTGTAAAGCTGATTTCTTCTGAAAGGGGAGCTCTAGTACCATTGGAAGGAGGGGGTCGACACTCGAGTGGGATTGTACATGGAAGGGTGGTTTATGAGAGGCTGTACGAGATTACTGATCCGACAAACTCGCTTGATCCGGTGGATGGAAAGGAAGGTTACTGGGATCGATGGGCAGGGCAGGGCAATGCAGCGTACGAAGATGCGGCGCAGTATATTATCGACGAGCTAGGGTCGTTCGGGCTGGAGGTTAAGGCCCATCGTTTCGAGTTCACTGATATTTTCGAGGTGCAGAACCCGGAGTCGTACAACGTGTGTGCATACAAGTGGGGTAGCGAGACGCCGGACGAGTGGTTGGTTTTCGGGGCCCACTTTGACGTCGCGCCACCGGCTAACCTTGTTCTCCTAGACCCCCACATTACAGGCACTAGGACATATGGAACAAGAGTCGGGGCGTACGACAACTCGGCTGGAACTTCCATGGTAATCGAGACTGCTAGGGCCCTAGTAGAGTTTGAGTCGAGGAGGACCATGGTATTCTGCCTGTGGTCCGGTGAAGAAGGGGGGAAGCGTGGATCCGACTATTGGACGGAATACTACGTGAAAGAAGACAACCCCCAGGTCACGGTTACCAATTACATCAACCTAGACATGGCTGGTGTGAACTGGCCGGGCGGGGGAGGGGCCCCGCACGGTGATCCCGATCCGCAGATTGACGAGGATGGTTACCCAAAAGATTCCGAGGTGTGGCCGATGAGGGTCTACATTGGTCCGGGTCCGAATCATGATAGATTTGACCAGCCCGAAATGGTGACCCTGTCGAACTGGATCGGGTCGGATGCCCTCGGCCTTGAGGAGCAGATGGGTACCCTGGTTGGGACGAACTACACTGCTGAGACCTGGAAGACGGATGTCTGGCTGGACATGGACAGGCCCGAGATTATCGTCTACGAGGACACTACTGCTAGGAGCGATCACGCGAGCTTCCAAGACAATCTCGGAACCGTAACAGTTGGTTTTGGCGGGCTAGTCGATGGTTATTGGTGCTACCACCAGACCTGCGACACGCTTCAGGAGATGGAGGATTGGATGGACACCACTGGGAAGGACTACGGAGAAGAGAACACGGGAGTGGCGAATCTCGTGAACAGTCTGGATATGATAACCTGGTGGGCTCTGATGACCTTCTTCCACTGCGACCAGAGTCCCGTTCTTAACGCGATTACAATGGGTTGAGTCAAAACAGGCTGAAGTTCGTCATTGTGTAGTACGCTATCCCAACCGTCATCGACAGGCAAGTGTAGAAAATGGGCTCTGACCATGTCTTGATCTTCTTTCCGTCCAGAGGCCCGAACGGAATCATGTTGAATGCTGCGAGAAGCGCATTGCCTGTTAACCAGATTGCGATTATGTCGTCAATCAGGAGTTGGTTGCCATTGGAGAACCTGCTTACCCCCCCGATCACGAATAGTGCCACGAATCCAATTGACCAGAGCGCCACGTTGGTAAGTGGCCCTGCAACTGCAATCTTGCCAAATTGCGACCTGGTCGTGTTTCCGGCAACCATTACTGCCCCTGGAGCCATAAATACGATTCCCGCAATCGCAGCAAGGATTACCCCAAACCTAAGGCCTGAGGGATCTGCCCTGAACTCGGCCCAGCAACCATAGTACCTAGCCACGAACTTGTGGGCAAACTCGTGAAGCAGGAAAGCTGGAGCCAGAGTGATCAGAGAAAGGACGCAGTAGAGCGGGAACTTTTTTGCATCGAGCCCCCAAATTCCATCGCTAAACATCAGGGCTAGTGCAAGCGTGAAGGCCCCGGTGGCCAGAGCGAGATGCTCAATTTCTGTCTTTGAAAAGTGCCATATGGAGCCCCTGTGGATGGATATTGGCTCATGTGAGTGTTGTTCTCCAAATACACTGGAGGAGACCCTGCCATCCTGACCAACTTGAACGAAGTGGACTCGAGTTCCACGTCTTGTGCCGTCGTCCCTGGCCGCCGAATGGCTCCGTGGACGAGTTCGCTTGTCGAATGGATCGTCGTCGATTCGCCAGGCTCGAGGGTCCCTCTCGCCTGACATGTGATTGGATTCGGTTTGTTACCTATGAATTCTATTGGTCCTAGTCTTCGAGCATTTCCTCAATCTCTGAAAGAAGGTCGTCCCATGTCATTGGGCCTTCTTCATCGCGTCCTCCAAATGCTGCGAGGAGCTCATCCATTTCTGACTCCTCTGGAGGTTTGTCCACCCACTTGTTCTGGTTTGCTACCTCCCTGATAATTGAGGTCTTCCTTGACACTCTGGCTCTGCTGAGCGTAGTCCTGGATTGGGTTGATTCGGGGTCGTGCTCGTGATCGCTGATCATCGAGGAGTACCTAGCCATCCACTTTCCGTGATCGTCATCGTCGATGTAGCCCTCCGGATCCGCCAACATGGTAACAAATTCTCTCGCCAGTCTCTGGGCCTTGGTGGTGGCCTTGCCAATTGTTAGGCGTTCCCTGAATTTTGCATGACCGTCCATGCAGGACTTGCATCTTGCAAGGCCTGCCACATCTGGGGCGTCACAGGAAAGGCAGCAAATTGAGAATCCCATCTGCTCCATGGCCCTCCTGGGTAGAGACATGGGTGCCGCTGGTCGCTCATCGTTAAGACATCACGCGTTCTCGAACTCGGCTAAATCCCCGTATTCTGCGAGAAGGCTGGGGCCGCTACTTAGGAAGCACATGATGCCCCGCCTGCTGCGCGAGTCCTCTGGAGTGGAGTTGTTTCCAGTAGCGCAGGCCCCTGTGCATCCATCTGCGAAGGCGATGTACACCCTGCCCTCCCTGTCAATGTGCAAATCGTTGAAATCGAGCAGGTTTCGGTTCGACCCCCCGATGTCCCTGCAGTCGCCGCTATTGAGGCAGATGCTGCCAATCTGAACGGGATCGGGTGATGCCCTTACTGTATGGAAGACTGGGTTCGGATCGAGTGCGTTGAGGCTGAATGTGATGTAGAGGTAGTAGCTGACGTTACCGTTCGCGTAGTGAGCATTGCCATCCCAGGGCTGTCCGTCGATGTTGGGCTCTCCAAGCTCGCTCGAGTTCTCACTACCCAGATAAGTAACTGCGATTCTGCCTGGGTCGCCCGCATCTATCTGCGAAAAGGCGGTGGAAATCACCTCGATTGGGCTAATCCTAATGCTAGTCTGCTCCCAGGATTCCCCCGAATCTATGCTCCTGGACATGTAGACGCCCTCATCGGCCCCGGTCCAGATATGGTAGGCGTTAGACTGTGTATCTGTCGCAACCTCGGAGTTCTTTCTGGGATATGGCGTTCCCACGTCCTCCCCCATCGTCCTGTCGAACCACGTGAGCCCGTTGTCCTTCGATACTATGACGGAGGGGGTTTCCACCCTAGGAGTGACGTATACGGTCCCATCGGGTGCAGAGGTGATGGCGCCGTGAAGGCCTCCGTTGGTGGTTGCAAGGCCAATGATCTGCCCTCCAGCTTCGAAAGTCGCTCCACCATCAAAGCTCGTGAAGCAGAAAATGCCGACGAGCTTGTTGTAGCAATAGTAGACGGCTTGGTCGTAGAACGCCTGTGAGAATTGGCCCCCTATCCCGTAGCCGCTGCTGGTCCATGGTCCTGTGGCCAGCTTAATGTGGTCGTTTACCGGGGTAGTACCAGAATCGTGCGGATTGCCTACCCACGTTTCCCCGTCATCGTCGCTCCAGCATATCCACGAGGTCTGGAGGCCCTGCATCTGGACATTGAATATCCGATCGGTCTCCGGGTCGACCCATCCCCATGGGTCGTTTGTTTGAAATGCGCATAGGGGGCCGGTAACGTCCTCCCAGGAATCTCCGTGATCGCATGATCGCATGACCTTCTCGAACGCGATGAAGAAAATGCAACCACTGGATGTTACCCCGATACTGGGTTCCGCGCCGTCCTCCCCTACGTCACTGAAATTGAATATTAGTGGAAGGGGGTCTTCGTCGACGGGGAGGCCATCTGGGCCTGTGACGAAGACGCCTTCGGGGATGTTGTCTTCTTCTAGTTCAGGGGTAGGCTTGTCCCCCTGGAGGCACCCGGACATCGGCATCAGGGCCAGTAGCATAACAGTAACAACTGCCAGTGCAGGGCTCTTCATCGGACAGCACCGAGGGGTCATGGGCTTGAAACCTGCTGATTATTAGCCCGGTCTAGGTCGGTGTAGCATGGATGCAGAAACCGTCCATCATAGGCGTTGGATTATCCTGGGGATTATGAGTCTCAGCCTAGTGATTACTCTACTAAACAACGTCACAGTAAACGTTGCTTTACCGGAGCTATCCAAGGACCTAGATGCTGACAATACCGAGCTACAGTGGATCATGGACGCGTACGTTGTTGTGTTCGGTGGTTTGCTATTGGTAATGGGGGCCTTGGGAGATAGGTTCGGAAGGAAGCACGCATTGCTAATCGGTCTTGCAATTGTCGGTCTGGTCTCTGCCCTGACGGCGCAATATGCTACTAGTTCTGAGCAAGTCATAGGGGCCAGGGCGATGATGGGTCTTGGGGCGGCCTTGGTGATGCCAGCCACATTGTCAGTAATCGTCGTCGTTTTCCCTCCCGAAGAGAGAGGCAAGGCAGTGGGCGTTTGGGTCGGGATGGCAGGTGTTGGGGCACCCATCGGTCTCCTAGTAGGCGGTTGGGCTGTGGAGAGTTTCGATTGGAGGGCAGTATTCTGGATCAATCCGCCAATCATCGCTCTAGCCATGATTCTGAGCATCGTACTCGTGCCTAATTCAAAGGACGAGCGGGAGACCCCGATGGATCCGGTAGGGGCCCTACTTTCAGTAGGGGCCCTGGGTTCGATCCTCTATGCAATTATCGAAGGGCCAAGCCTCGGTTGGACTAGTAAAGAGGTTGTGGCCTTGGGGTCTGTCGGGATGATTCTGACCTTCATTTTCATCCAGTGGGAGAGGCGGACTGAACACCCGATGCTACCAATCGAATTTTTCCAAAACAGGGGTTTTTCTCTGGGCCTGATAGCGATTACTCTGGCCTTTTTCGTAATGTTCTCCTTTATGTTCACCCAAATGCTTCACTTCCAGTTGGTTCGCGAACGAAGCGCTTTCGAGGCTGCACTGCGATTCCTGCCGCTTCCTTTGGGGCTAATGCCAATGGCAGCAAACAGCGACCGCTTTTGCGAGAGGTTCGGCAACAACAACGTCGTATCATTCGGCCTATTCCTGATTGGCGCGGCAATGATGATTTTCACAACTGTGGGTGTAGAGTCAGAATATTGGACGCTGGCTGTAATTTTCTTCCTAGTTGGGATGGGGATGGGCCTGACGATGGCACCCTCCACTACGATGGTGATGGATTCGATACCCCATGACAAGGCGGGGGTCGGAAGTGCGACGAATGACGCTAGCAGAGAGGTGGGGGGCGCCTTCGGAATCGCTATTGTAGGTAGCGCTGTGAACGAAATATACCAGAGAAGGATGGTGGTGCCGGAGGGTCTTGAGTCCCATTCAAGCGTCGTTTCCGAGTCTTTTCCAGCAGCAATACGGATTGGTGGGGAGTTGCTTGCTCAAGGCAACTCCCTCGGTCTGGAGTTGATCGAGAATGCTAAGTTCGCATTCGTGGAGGGGATGACCGGGGCGGCTGCGGTATCGGCAATCGTGGCTGTTTTGAACGCTATTCTCGTGAAGCTATACATGCCTAGCAGATGATGCTTCCCGGTGTGTTGACAGTTTGTCTGTTGTCGTCAGAACCCGATGTTGTCCTCGTGCCCGCACTCTGGGTAAGCGCATATCACCTTGTAACGCTCCCTCTTTGGTCTGGGAATCTCCATTCTGATTCCGCACATCGAGCATTGGTGCAGTAGTGTCTCCGGCTCCTTCTTTATGTTCTCCTCAATGTCCTTTAGATCGTTGAGGACTGTCTCCGATGTGGATGTCGTCCAACCGATTTGATCAGTGTATGTATCGACTTCGGTTGAGAGCTTCTTCGCCCTTAGGCCAAGCTTGATTTTGATTCGCCTTCCCTTCTTCTTCTCTCCTATCGGGGCCTGGCCTGGCTTTCCCTTCTTCGGGCGTCCTTTGGACCTCTTCGGTCTTCCTTTCGGTGGTGGTCCGGGCCTCCGCTTGGGAGGGGCCTTGGAGGGGGGCCTCTGGGCTGGGGGGGTTCGGGGGGCCTTCTGGGCAGGTGGTGCCTGGGGCGGAGGTGGTGCCTGGGGCGGAGGTGGTGCCTGGGGCGGAGGTGGTGCCTGGGGCGGAGGTGGGCGTGGGTTGTCGTCTGACACGATATCGCTCTCAGGAGAGGCGGGGCCCCTTTGAAGAAATCGGGAGGTCGAATCAAGTCAAGCAGGGTAGGAAATCAGTGCATGTGCCTCAACGGGGGCAATTGCATCCCTGGCCCCCAGGCCTTCCAATTCGATGAGGAATACGGAACCTATGACTGTCGCTCCGAGTTCTTCGCAGAGTCTCGCGCAAGCGGAAATGGTGCCCCCGGTAGCCAGAAGGTCATCGACGATGACTGCTCTCTGGCCCTCTTTTATGGCATCATCGTGAATCTCTAGGGTATTTGACCCGTATTCAAGTTCGTACTCTACCCTTATGGTGGTCGACGGGAGTTTTCCTGGCTTGCGGACGGGGACGAATCCGCAGCCTAGGCGATCTGCCAGCAGCGGTCCGAAAATGAAGCCCCGTGCTTCGGGGCCCACGACAACGTCCGGGTGCCATCCCAGTTCGTTTAGGTCCTGGACCAGTCGTTCCGTGATGGAGGAGAGCAGTCCCGGCTCGGCAAGAACGGGGGAAATATCCCTGAACATTATCCCCTCAATAGGGAAGTCGGGGATCCCCCTAACGGACGAGCGGATTCTATCAAGAAGTCCGTCATCCATTGGATCACTCTCCGTTGGGGGCTGGGGGGTATTACCCCCCCAGTCCCGTTACGTTATCTTCAGAGGCTTAGCAAGTCTGAGAAGATCCACTCGAACGTGGATCCATCGCCTGGGCCTATGTAGAAGGATGTCATGAGGACGAAGAGCGTCCACATCACTGGGTTCATCTCGTCCCACTTCTGCATTCCAATCTTAATTACGCAGTATGCAATGATTCCCCATGCTATCCCATCAGCGATGGAGTATGTCAGGGGCATCAGGGCTATGGTCAGGAAAGCCGGAAGGGCCATCTCGGAGTTGCTCCAATCGATGTCGGCGGCCTGACGCATCATCATGGCCCCGATTATTACTAGGGCGCTTGCCATAGCGAACTGGGGAACTGCAGCAAAGAGGTCCGTGAAGAACAGGCCAGAGAGCATCAGTATGCCGACCGTTACTGCCACTAGCCCGGTCTTGCCGCCCTCCTCGACTCCGGCTGCGGACTCGATGTAGGTCGTGGTGGTGCTGGTCCCGAAGACTGCGCCTACGATTGTAGCTGCTGCATCCGAGGCGAATGCCTCGTCGGAGTTGTGGAGCTCGTCGTTCTCATCGACGTATCCGGCCTGCCTGCCAACTGAGTAGAGGGTCCCGGATGTGTCGAAGACGTCGACAAACAGGAAGGCAATCATCACCAGCAGGAAGTCGGCCATGTTGTCCCCGACTGCACCCATTCCGTTTTCGCCAAATGCGGCCATGAGCGTCTCCTCGGGCATCTCGGGCATCCCTGCAAAGGAGGATGGCCAGGTGGCGGCGGTGGCTCCCCAGCCGGCTTGGCCTGCGAGGAAGTCGTTGTAGGGGTCGTATGCGTTTACTGCCCAGCCCCATACGGTCGCGAGGGCGATTCCGATTATCATTGCGCCCTTGATGTTTCGAGCCATGAGTACCGCGATAACCAGAAGTGCGACCATCGAGATGAGCTCGCCCTGCTGCCATAGCTGGAGGTCAACGAGGTAGTTCCCGCCCTCCGGAGTGAAGGTAGCTAGATCGCACCCGTATGCGGTGTCCTGGCATGCCTCGCCGGCAATGCCGTCTCCGTCTGAGTCGATGTTCAGCCTCCCGCCCCATGATTCGGTGTCGCCGAGGTTGACCAGCGTGGCTCCGTCGTTTCGAATCCAGCCCATTTCTCTCAGGCCAATGAAGGAGAGGAACATTCCGATTCCAGCCCCTGTAGCTATCTTGAGGTCGGTCGGGATCGAGTTGATCATCTCGGATCTCCACCCTCCGATAACCGGTACCTGCGGCATCGACATGGCGAGGAACAGAAGCCCTTCAACGAAAACCGCGAAGAGTGCCAACTCCCATGCTATGCCCATTCCAAAGTTCACGACAGTGAACGTGAAGTAGGCATTGAGGCCCATGCCAGGTGCCAAGGCGAACGGCAGGTTCGCCCACAATCCCATTACGATGCAGCCCACGAAGGCGGCAACCGCAGTGGCGAAGAGAATGTCCGAAAATGCCTGGGCGTTTCCTGCATTGGTACCGTCGCCTATTGCTAGGGTAAGCATGGCGGGGTTTACCAGCAGGATGTACGCCATCGTCAGGAACGTGGTTAGGCCCGCCCTGACCTCGGCATCGAAGGAGCTTCCCTTCTCAGTATATCCAAAGTAGTCATCCAGTTGTTGTACTTCCATTTTTTCACCTTTGTTTCTTTTCCAGAGTGAGTTGTCACTCACTTGGCACGGCGAGCGCCGATGCGGCTTATCTATGATTTGGGGAATCAGCGTATATGCTTGGTTCGGTCAAACGGATGTGGGGATAAATACGGGCTCGTTGTTGGACGGGATGTGGACCTTTGTTTCTTCTGCAATGTCTTCGCTAATCGCCTTGCACGAGTCGTGGTCCCCATGGAAAAGGATGGTGTCTTGGGGCGAGCATTCGCGTGCGAAGGAGATGAGGGCCTCATGGTCCGCGTGGTTGGACAAATCGAACTTTTCTATTTCCAATGGTATGCGGGTTAGATTGCCAAAAATCGGGATCTTGCCCTCGTCCAACAGTTTTCTCCCGCCCGAGCCATCAGCTTGGTATCCAGTGAGCAAGATTGCGCTCCTGCTATCGTGCCTCAGGCGATTAAGATACCAGATCGCTGGGCCCCCGTCCAGCATTCCGCTAGTCGTTACGATGACGTCGGCATCAAGGGCCTTGCGTCTGTCCGACTTGCCGGAGACGCGCTTGGACCATCGATAGGCGGCCTCCATCCTGTCACCATCCCTTAGGAGGTCACGGCAGCTCAGCCACTCCTTTGTCACTCTTGTTCCCATTCCATCGTAGTGAACATTCAGACTGGGCACTTCCCTGTGAAGAATCCTCAGTACGTCCTGGCCCCTTCCGGAGGCAAAGGCGGGAATGAGGGCGGTGCCCCCCCTGGAGACTACTTCCAGCACCCTGCTGACAAGTCTGCCCTCCTCCTCTTCTCTGGGGTTGTGCTTTCGGCCCCCATAGGTGGACTCCATGCACAATATATCGCATTCGACTGGTTGGGCTCCAAGAGCATTGGGGCTGTCTCGGGTGTCGATATCTCCCGTCCAAAGTATGCGTGCGTTCGGTGTTTCGATCTCCAGCATCGCTGCGCCTGGGATATGCCCGGCCCTCAGAAGTCGGCACCTCCAAGCTCCAACTTCGAACCACGACTCGAATTCGTGAGTAACCCATGACCCTAGTGCCGTGTCCATGTCTCTTTTGTCCCAGCCCAGAGGATATCCCTCGATATCCGAAACCTTGTACGTATCTGCCCACATTATTTGTGAAACTGCAGCGGTTAGTTCCGTTCCATGAAGGAGGGTCCCATGTGAGGCGGCTAGCCAGGGAGCCATGCCGATGTGATCTATGTGGCCATGGGTGATGATAGCATGATCAACGGGCGGTGCCTCCGATGGATACCTAGGCGGCTTCGTCGGTGCGAGTCCGTAATCCACGATTATTCGTGTGCCTGTGTTGTCCTCGATCACACAGCCCACGTTACCGACTTCCCCGGCCCCNCCAAGAAAATGGAATCTGATCCCACCTTCTGGAAGNTCGGTTGGATAGCTACTGGTCCTTCCTGGTCTGTAAAGCACCATGGANTAGGCCCGTAGGCCATGCCGTATGAACGATGACCCCCGCTACCCGGTCGTTTCCATTGGAAACAAAATTTCTAAAATATGTGAAATCTGGTACTCTTTGCCAACGATTAAGTCCTTTCAATGAAAGAACTTCATTGGCTATCGACAGAACAGAACAAAACTAACGAAAATGGTATTTTTCACACGATATTCTCATTCTTGACCGGAAATAGGGGGGATGGGGGGAAGGGGTAAGATTGAGACCCCGGGCTCTATCCCGGATTTGTGGCCAGAGATCCGAAAAAGCTCTTCGTTGTGGACGAAGACAGGTGTTTTGGCTGTGCGGCTTGCATCGCCCTATGCCCAGTCGATGCCCTCGAATTAGAAGGCCTTCTTGCAATAGTAGACGAACCCACGTGCACTCATTGCGAGCATTGCATACCAGCCTGTCCAGTCCATGCCCTATCGTTGTCTTCGGTGGTTAGGTGATGGCGAGAGTTGGGATTCTGAGTGGATCTTTGGAGGGCATAGTCACCGGCCACAAGGTTCTGGACCTTTTCCCTGAAGCGGAACTTCACTTAATCACTGAGTCAGCTGAGATGGGACTACTTGGGGAGGGACCGGGGATTTTCTCCCGTTGGCCTCTGGTCCCTGAGCACTGGGTTTCTGGTTTGGGCGCACAAACGCCAGGAGACACGAGCACAGCAGTGAGGCGGTCTTGGTTGGAAAAGGCGATGGCGACCGCATTGGCTTCTAGGGGTTGCACAATTCACCTAAGAACCAGAGTTACAGAACGTGGCGAAAACGGCAGTGTGTCGTTTGTCGGAGCGGGCCTTGCCGGGAAAGGAAGCATAGAATTCGACAAGATAGTGGAAGCAACCCCCGGCTCCAATTCTAGCAAGTCTTGGGAGGGAGGCGTGTGTTTTCCTGATGAGCCAAGCCCAACACAGTACAGCGGCATAAGAACTGACGGGTCACTCGAAGTTTGGTGGTGCGAATCCCCACCGATTAGTGCCACCTGGATTCAGCGCATGACATGGCTCGGTGAAGACCCAACAATTGCCCTCCAGAGAGACATCGATAGGGGAATCCTATCCGCCGAGGCACTGGTTGATACAATTATACAGTAACCCCCGGGCATGTGTTCATGGTCGAGCAGAGCGGGCTAGCCCCGATTCGCGAGTACATGTGCGACCGCTCTCAGGGCACTAGGCACGGCACGCTCATTGATCCGGCAGACCAAACACCCGAAGTCGCAGCAAAAAGGGCCATTGCGGCAGCCTCGGCCGGAACCAAACTGATTCTTGTAGGGGGCTCCAGCGGAACAGACATGGAGAACGTGCACTCTACAGTAGTGGCAATTAAGGAGGCACTCGAACTAGTCGAGTGGGCATCATCTCAGGACGCAGCATTGCAATCAATAAATCACAGCATCCCAGTTGTCCTTTTCCCGCAAGGCGCCTCAGCGCTATCTCCAGCGGCCGATGCAATCACATTCATGATGCTGATGAACTCTAATGATCCACGATTCCTGATCGGCGAGCAGGTCCGAGGGGCGCCCTATGTTAGAAAGGCCGGAATCGAGCCTGTACCGATGGGCTACGTCATATGTTCCCCCGGGGGAAAGGCGGGTCAGGTAGGAAACGTCGATTTGGTTGAATCTGGAGACGTCGACCGCGCTGCGGCATATGCCATGGCTGCAGAGTGCATGGGCTTCAGCCTCTTGTATCTGGAGGCAGGAAGCGGCGCTAAGACACCGGTCGGCCAGGATTTGATTCGAGCAGCCAGAGAGTCTTGTGACATTCCACTAATTGTAGGCGGAGGAATAAGGGACTCTTCCACAGCTAAAGACGCGGCAGATGGAGGGGCAGATTGGGTAATCACAGGTACGATCACCGAGGAATATGATGATGCAGACGAGATTCAGAGGGCCCTATCCGACTTAATTTCCGTACTATAGGTCGAACGAAACACAGTCATCCTCAAACACGAGCCTCTGGCTGGACAACCGTGACCGATGCAACCTGTCCGTGCTGCAACTCCGCGATGGCGATTCAGGGAGACATCGCCGCAGGGCACATGCATTTCTGCAATTACTGCAAAGGGATACTTGCAACGGACCACTGGCTCAGCACTCACATGAAGCAGCCCATTCTGAGGAACGTGCGCACTGGAGTATTCGACGGGGGGCCTGCTGGATACAAGTGCCCCACGTGTGGAGGCGAGATGGTCAAGGGACCAGTACAAACCTCGCAAGGCTCTATGATCGAGATAGACGGATGCCTCAGGTGCGGCTCTCTCTGGTTCGACAATAGGGAAATAGAGCCATTCTACCCCGAGATAAAGGACATCTTGCCAGACCAGGAATCGTCCACTTCCAAACTAGGCAGCGCCATCGTTCGAAAACTGACTTCGCTCTTTGAAAGAACGGGCGACGAAGCCGATCAGGAAGAATAACCTGTGGCTGGACACTGTGACCGATTAGTTTGGCAAACTAATCGCCCTCTTTCGTGAGCCTGTCAATCTGGGCCTCCATGTCCAGCACCAGTAGAAGAAGCTCCTCTTCATTCCTGAGAAGTCTGGCATTTTCCTCCCGGAGCTCGCTGGTCCGCTTGGACTCGGCCTCCGCCGCCTCTCTCCTGCCCATCTCATTCTGGAGCCTAGCTTCCAAACTCCTCGTTTTCGCCTCCGCTATGCGGATTCGCTCTTCCATCTCAGCGACGATTGCCCCATCAGCACCGCTCGAACGAGAAACCAACTCTGCTTCCCTAAGCCTCCTCCTTAGATTCGCAATGTCCCCCTCCATCCTATTGACGTCCTCCCACCGGTCCACTACTTCATCGATCAACCGGTCTCTGGGTATCTCTGCAAGTCTGCGCTTTAGGTCCCCACCATCGTCCTGAGAAGGATCGCTCACAGTCATGGCCAGTCACCCCCATTCCGATGCTTACCCACTTGAACCTTGAGGGGACGGGGGAAACACATGACCGATTCTTTAGGCCCGCGCCCCGCGCCAACGAGTCGCGTTTATACCGGCTCCCTAGGTCGCCGGGCCCATGAAGGCGTTCAGGGCAAGCGGGACCTTCCGCGCTGGAAATAGAAATCAGGAATTTACGGTTGATGTGGTGGCCAATAGCGAAGAAGACGCCAGAGAGCGTATTTTTTCGAACTTCGGAAGCAGACACAGGGCCCCAAGGAGATTCATCAACATCGACTCACTGTCTGAGATAGACCCCAAAGAATCCACATCTCCCGCGGTTGTTGCACACTTTGCCGACCAATAGCGATTATTCGTGACGAATCTGGGCAATTCTGAAAGCCGGAACTTGTGGAGGCCAGCCAATGAAGAAGTTGCTAATGCGCCAATACTGGCGAATCCAACAGAGTCAGGCCATAATCAGCCTGGGGTTCTGGACGGCAACTATCACCCTGCTTGTTTGGCCATATGTTTCCTGGAGATTCGATGCAAATGAGACCATTCTTTCGATTCCACTCACCTATTACGGGCTTCTCGTCATTGCAGCGACAGTCCTGTTGATTGTTCTCTTGGTTGGATTCGCTTACGACGTCACATTCGGACTATGGAGGGACCACATCACAGTAAACCAGGAGAGGAACCCCTTCACAACCTACAAATTGAACCCCACATGGGGAATCGTGATTGCTCAGACTAATGAGGTACTTCGAAGAGTAGCCCCGGAAGACGAGGAGATACAGAGATACTGTAGGTTTGTGGATCGAATGCTAGCATGGAACTCCGAGGAAGAGATTTGGGCACGCGCGATGTCTTCTTGGAAGGACATATTGGGCGATGAAGACCCATTCTTGTTCTACCTAGACGAAGAAGCGAGGACCAGACTCGAAAGCGCGGCGGAGAATCTCGAAGAATACTAGCGGCGGGTAACATGTTGGACCTAGCAAAAAGCATCGTCCATGTTGCCGAAGAAGCCGGTCAGGTGATACTTTCTGTTTACAGAAGAGCCGGAGAAATTCATTCCAAGACAAAGGAAGACCACTCTCCTCTAACTGAAGCCGACTTACTCGCCCACGAAACCATCATGGAAGCTCTTCTTGAGATTTCACCAACCATCCCAATTGTCTCCGAAGAAGGTAGGATAGGAGATCCACTAGGTACAGAGAGAGCTTGGCTAGTAGACCCTCTGGACGGAACCAAGGAGTTCATCAAAAGAAACGGGATGTTCACGGTAAATATTGCCCTAATGGCCCGGGAGGGAGATCGGTGGACTCCTGCTCTGGGTGTTGTCCATGCCCCTGTCTCCGGGACGACGTGGGTAGGGGGAGTGGAATCGCCTGCAATTCGGATACTGAGCGGGGAAACAACCCCAATAACGGTAAACAGTAACCCCGGGAGTCCAGTACGGCTAGTTGCAAGCGGCAGTCACAGGGGGGAAAAGGACGAGGCCTTCGCCGAATCACTGGGCCATTACGATCTTATTCGAATGGGCTCATCCCTGAAGGCCTGCGTCGTGGCGGAAGGTGGAGCCGACCTTTACCCACGCTTCGGCCCGACCTCTTGCTGGGACATCGCGGCAGCACACGCCATCGTTGAAGCCGCCGGAGGAATAGTGGTTGACCCAGACGCCAAGCGGCTTGATTATGACATCATCGACGAAGTGCTAAATCCATTCTTCCTAGTTGCCTGTAGTGACGATTGGAACATTGCATGGAAGGCTAATCAGGATTAAATGGAGTGCTAGATACGCCGGGCCGATTGGTGCTGCGCATGGTGAACAAAGTAGTTTGGCTAATCGGGCTATCAGGAGCTGGAAAAACGACAATAGCGGAGGCTGCAGTAAAGAGATTTAATGCCGAGCTATTGGATGGTGACACCATTCGAGACTTCTTCTCGAATTCGGACTTCTCCAGAGAGGGCAGAGAAAGGCACCTACTTGGAATAGCCCGTATGGCGGCAATGATTGCCAAGCATACCCCCGTCATCTGTTCATTTATCACGCCCTACGAAGATGTCAGGGAGAAGATTCTCGAAATCCTACCCGAAGGCTCCGTAATGGTGCA
>PBOL01000013.1 GCA_002725315.1 Methanobacteriota archaeon
GAACGCATCCAGAATTTCCCGAACCATCACCATCGACGGAAACCAGAGCGGCCTTCCCAGCAACTTCGGATACGCAGGGGCACGTTCGCACATCAGAGTAACTACCGGGCTGTATGCTGCGGCTGGGGACGTCGTGACTGTTTCCCTGCCTCAACAGGTAGTAGACTCGGGAGCTTACGTGCTAGTTGGGGCCCATAGTGACAGCCTATGGGGTAAGGACCAGTTGCACAGGCATCCAGAGATAGCCAGGTGGTGGTACGTCGACCAACCCTATATCGAAGTCGGTAACGCATTCGGCGGACCGATATACCTGGCCATTGAGGCAGGCTCAGTACTAGGAGAATTCGACGTAACGATTTCCAATGCCGTGAAGGCACCGCAGTACATTCACGGGGAGACGAGCCTATTCCAGTGGATCGAACAGTATCGTCACGATCCGGCCCCATGGGCAGAGATCGGCAGCGATCTGTTCATCCTTACGGTCCCTAGCCACGAGATAAGAGGCCTTGAGAATCCGGACGAGCTAATGGACTGGTGGGACGATGCCCTTTCCATGGAACACGAGCTCTATGGCTATCTACCATGGCCAAGGGTAGAGAGGGCTGTTTTCGATGCCCAGATATCGGCCGGATGGATGCACTCCGGATACCCCTTCATGGCGCATGACCTCAGCGTCCCCGCAGTCGTCAACGTGTCATATATGAGCGAGAATGGAGACTGGGGAATGTTCCACGAACTGGGTCACAATCACCAGTGGATGCCATCTACTCTACCGGGTACAACAGAAACAGGATGCAATTTCGCCAGCGTCTACCTGATGGAGGAATTAGTGGGCGTGGAGGGTCACGGGGCCGTAGATCCCGAGCAGAGGGCAGCTAGGATGGAGGCTTACTTCGACGACGGCTCGAACATCTCCAACTGGTCAGTTTGGGTCGCTCTCGACACATTCCTGATAGTAAAGGAGGAATGGACCTGGCAGCCCATCACAGATGCTCTGACTGTCTACTATGACCTCCCTGCATCACAGGTACCAAGCAACGACGTGGAGGAGTTCAACGCATGGGTCCTCCATCTTTCGGAAGCATCTGGCTACAATCTGGCACCCTATCACTCTGCGTGGGGTTTCCCCCTGGAGCAATCCACCTTCGACTCGTTGGATCACTTGCCAGTGTGGGTGGAAGACCCTCTCAGAGGGGAATACTTCCAGTATCCTGCAATACTCAGGAATCTCGAAGTCTCCGGAACGACTGCGAACTCGACTACCATCCATTGGGAGACTTATGACAATGGTACAGACATAACCCTAACAATCTACTACGGGACTAGCGATGGCGGAGAGAACCCCTCCTCTTGGTCCGATAGCATTGTTGTGGGCGGGACGGGACTAGGGGACGAGTCCCAGGGGATTACGGGACTTGACTGCTGCGGGACAACCTACCACGCTAGAATCCATGCCTCCAATGGAGACCGGGAATCATGGTTCGGCCCAGTGTCATGGACTACTGACTACCTCCCCGATTGAACCGTCCTCAGTAGACCTTCGATTGAGATGCCCGGGATGTATTTCTCGTGTGCTATGGCTAGGGGGATCCAGACGATTGTGTGGATGGAAGTGGCAAGGAAAGCAGGGGCAAGCGCCAGTCTCGGCTCTCCTTCAAGCACCATCGCCGCTATGCCAAGAACGGCGAAGTGGGAGACGTATATTGTGAGTGATAGGCGTCCAGATGGCTCAAGGAAGGTCAACTTGTCTCCAAAAGCCGGCTCCCCCCCCCTCGCTTCGGAACCCTCTAGAATCCGCATTGCCAGAACAGCCATTGTTCCCGACACAATTAGGAAGGGCGTGCTAGCAGGGAAGAAGGTCAACACTGCATCGCCCTCTGTAAGGGCCCAATCAACTTCTTCGATCGCCGAAATCAGAATTGTCAAAGCAGTTGCTATTAGCCCCATGATGATGCCTTTCTCCCTTACATCAGGAGACTCCCTTAGATCGTAAACCAAAGTCCCAAGAATAACGTAGAATATCCAAGGTGCGATTGGGTATGTTCCGTTGACAAACAGACGTTCCAGCCATTCAAAAATCCCCTCAGAACCGACTCTTTCGAACCAACCCAATTCTGGTCCCGATGTGTCTCCGAGAACTAAGGGGGAGGCACAAGCGAGTAGCAATATTGCTGATCTGAAGGAGAATGGTATCCTCGACAGTATTGGAGATAGAATCGCCGCAACGGCCAGGAGCGTTAGGACTCCCGGGGTCTGCCATTCGAACCTCCCTCCCCTTTCTACGTTAAGGAATAGGTTGACGATTACTTGGCAGGCCGTCAAGAGTAGGACGCGGGGAACGATCCATCTAACCCAGTCCGATCCCGAGAAACCCTGTGCACGCCTCCTCTGGGCACTCATGTACATGCCCCATCCAGAAATTGTTACGAACATGGGTGCTGCCATTCCTCCGAATGCAGCAGCCACAAATGCCATCGGGTCCCCAACGGTTACTCCCTCTGGCGGAATAATTGCAGCAGTATGGACCTCAACCATGCAGAGCACGGCTATTGCACGCATCCTGTCGATGTGCTTCAGTCTCAGAGAAACACACCTCGATAGACAGCTATGCCGCCCGAGTCGTACTAGGGCTCGAAAGAATCCCTTGCGCCCCAACCGATCATTGCAAACGACAAGACATAGAGCATTCCGATACCTCCATGGAGGTAACTCAGGGGAGCCCCTGCATCACCGCCAAGGTTCGTCCAACCCATCACTCCCATGTTGTCGCTTACCGCACCCCTGAAACTCTTTGCATCCTCATCCCCAATCTCGCTGAATGAGTGGATCTCGAATACGGGAAGTACGTCAGTGCTGTTCTCCGAGAAATCCGGACTCATCGAACCGGGGCCTCTCTGATCAAGGTAGAATGTGACCTTCACCTTGCCGTACATCAAGACAGTGGATACTGGCTCTACCTTCATGTCTAGCTCTGCACCAAGGTATACCGGCAGTGCCCCTGGCATAGCATCGACGAAAGTTTCGGATCCGATCAACTTCCCCTGAATCTGGTTATTGGCCGGATCCAAGGTCACGCTGTGTTGTACCATGTCAATTCCCTTGAACGTGGTGTCGCCCAATACTTCCGAGTGTGCTATGGCATAACCAATTAGATTGAGGTCGAATGATGCCTGAGGGTTCGCTACTAGGCCCCCGACCGTTCCACTAAGGACAGTCTCGTTGTTCCCCACGTGGGCCGAGAGTAAGCCTTCAGCTGCCTGCTCTCTGTGGGGTGCTCTCCAAGGAAGGTGCTCTGTCATCCCATAAATCTGGTTCTCAGTGCAATCAACCTCGAATCCTATGAAGCTACCATTCGCGTCATAATCATAGTCACACAGACCATCCCCGTCGGAGTTGATGTATCCCTGGGAAATCCTCTGGCCCACAGTTTCCCCCCTAGTGCTCATCTTGTACACGGACCTATCTCCTGTACTAACTCCAACTATCCAGGTGCTAGTGGCATCTATCCAAGTGTCATTATCTGGGTCTTCCTCTCCAATGCCGTTCTCCCAGTATCCAGAAACGTTCTCCCAGTATCCAGAACCAAAGTAGGTGTCATTGGTCTCTAGGCTGACCCAGGGGAAGAATCCGAAGTACGTGTTGACCGCATCGTTCCATCCATAGAGCCAGTTGCTAACGGGTTGTGTCGTGTAGGCAGTGTTTCCTGTGACGAAGGTCAGTAGAACCGGCATCACAGTGTCGAAGTAGAAGTTCCCAACCCAGTCCCTCAGGGCATGGGCTGCATCGATGTCGATTCCGTACAGAGTGGCAACATAGGAGTCGTCCCAGACATGTTGTACGCCCTGTGAATCAGGTAATGACAAACCCGAAAGCTCTCCATACATGAAAGATGCGGGGAAAGAGGATTTCAGGCCTATTTCTGGGTCATTTAGAATGAAGTCCGACTTCTCGGCACTCAGGGAAGACATTCCAGCAAAACTCTCCCGGTTCAATCCGATTGGGATGTAGATGCCCCCCAATGGGTCATAGTCGCCGAATGCAGTTAGCCACCATTCGTCGGAGTTCATAGTCCCCTCCCCGCCAACGAGGATCTCTTCGAACTCAGTTGGAGCTCCAAGTAAACCCAATCCAACCCATGGCTCAACATAGCCTGCCAGGCCTCCTATTGGCAGCAGCCCCAATCCGTAAGTGGTCATCGCACCGTAGTAGTCCCCGCTCTGCAGGGGAAGCAGTAGCCCAATTACCATCCCTGGGAGGGGAATTCCGCTAACCTCGAATGAGCTCAGCAGCCCCACGCTCTCGTTGAATAGTAGATTTTCCAATTTATTCGTATTTGGATCTGTCGGCATAGTGCCCCCAATCGCCTGTTCCGATAAACCGCTAACTTCGCTGAACCTCTCCTTCAATAGAGGGGTCTGGTTGTTTATATCCGCTCCTCCTCCGTGCTCGGAGAACTTCGAGGCTGCCAGAGAGTATACGGCCCAGTCCAATGCCGCCATTTCATCGGCCGACCAATGATTGTAACCTAGCAACCCTGCTCTAGCAGGGGTAACTGTGTCACTAGGCGCACCCATTCCTGCGATTAGTACAGGTCCGATGTCACAAGTCAATGCAATGCAATGGTCATATTCATCCTCGGCATAGTAGAATATCGTTTTGAAAACTGAGTAATTGAGTGAAATTTCGCCGGTTGTTGGGTGGGTCTTGGTTGGTACACTCCAAACAGAAGCAGACTGCCCAGTTTCTTGGTATGTTGCACTCAATAGCGCCTCCTCGCCGCTACCGTTGCCGAATCTCGAGCCACCTGCATCAATTGCCATCGCCCCTATGTCTTCGGAAGCCCAAATGCTTGGAGCCCTGTTGGAAAGGTCAAATTCGATCATCTGAGCCGCGAACATTGCCTTTGCGAAAATCTCCCCGTACTCAATCCCTGATCCCATCCCGCCGATTCTCTGGGTGTTCCAAAGGATGTTCACCTGAGTTACGTCCGTGTCTCCAGATACTGAATCGTGTGCTTTTCCATCGTCATCAGTCCAGGTGCAGTTCTCACACCACTCGAACACATCGTACTCGGAGTACGTAATTGATCCGTTTTCATAGTCGAAGTCTAGGATTTCCCTAGTGGTTGTCACTTCGTAGATGAAGGGCCCCATCATATCGTGGGTGGCGTCGGAACCATCCAGGACCTCTTCGGGATTAGTGATTGAGTTGGCGAAGTAGACCCTCTCTGCGGTAGAAACCAGCCATTCGTCGTCATAGTCCGCGGAGTAGTTTTGCTCACCGTTCTCATCTAGTCCGTCATATCCTGCAGCAACAGCTTCCTCTACGCTGCTTTCGATCAGTCCGTCAACCACTCCTGTGAAACCAATTAATATGTTCACCAGTAGCAGCATCGACCCTATTCCAATTGCCAAGTTTCCATTGTTATCCACGCTATCGCCCGTAATGCCACTGGGATTAGTAAAATAAGGGTTACACTAGGTGATTTGGGACTCACCAAGTAGCATTTTCCATACTTGATGGAACCATCTAACCCCCAACAAGTGATGCACTGGGCTCCTTCGATAAGGTTCATTTTACTGGGCACGTGGGAAGGCACTGGGACCCGTAGCTCAGTTGGTTAGAGCGCTCGGCTCATAACCGAGTGGTCATCGGTTCAAATCCGGTCGGGTCCACCATTGCGCTATCCTCCGATTTTGACGCATTGGGCGTCCGTCCCGGGCGAAGCCTCAAATACGGTCTTTGCAGAGGATTTTCCGATGAGTACGTCCTTTAGAGCTCCTTTCACTATACTAGCGGTGTACTTCCTCAGCCTTTTGTCGGGCGTTGCG
The DNA here is from genome assembly GCA_002725315.1 of Methanobacteriota archaeon. Classification (GTDB taxonomy): domain Archaea; phylum Thermoplasmatota; class Poseidoniia; order Poseidoniales; family Thalassarchaeaceae; genus UBA36. The sequence goes on from PBOL01000013.1 coordinate 5,832, forward strand.
GCGGTTCAAGCGCAGACTTCCCCGGACGTTTCCCTAACATGCGACCAGCCTCAACCGATAGACGTGTACCCCGGTGCTACGAGGACGACAATAATCTACTGCACGCTTACAAATCCGACGACCTTTTCCGAGAAGGTTGAACTTACCTACCAATCTGGGGTAATTGCAGTTGCTGGACCAGGTTCGGCTACAGTTCCTCCTGGGGATACCTCCTTCCAGGTCGCTGCCAGAGCCGATCTAAGGATGCCCGAGGGCCAACAGGTAGTAACAATTACTGCCACAGTAACTCAGTGGAACGGCGCTCCTGTCTCAGGGGCTTCTACGCCTACGGAGGCAAAGGTCCTGACCGTCTTCAAGCAGTTCAGCAGGCTCAGGGTCGGCTCCGAGCTAGCTTTCCTTCAACTTAGGCCCAAGGTCGACTATACCCTGGTGTTTGATGTGTACAATGATGGTAATGCCAGGGACAAGTTCAACGTGGAGATTCAGAACTACGATGAGTTAAATGACGAGGGCTTCCAACTTAGCCTTCCTCTGATTTCCCAGGAGATAGATTCCCTGGCCCCTCCTGAGAAGTTCCGAGTGCAGATGAGGACTCCTAAGAACCAGGGTTGGACTGACAAGTACTTCTCTCTGCAATTCAAGGCGACTTCCGAGTACTCCGTTAGGACTGAAGGGATTCCTAACTACCAGATCCAAGTTATGACTATCTACATCAGGGGAGTTTACTTGCCTGGATTCGAATTGGTTGGGACGATGATGATGGCAGCATTGGCTGGTGCTGCTGTGGGCAAGAGATCACCCAATGAAGAGGATTTTGTGGATGAAGAGGGCAATTTAAAGCCCCTTGAAACCCGTTTGTTCTAGTTTCATCATGCTACAATGCCAAAAGGCAACGGATTGATAACTACCTGACTCGACGTTGGCTTGCTGGGTGAGCGTAATGGAGGGCGGAGGACTCCTGGGCAAGGCGATGGAGCAGATGTCCGAAGGGACGGTTTTAGCCGAAATCTCGTCAGAGGGAGACCCAAGTCAAGACTCCGACTTGTTATTTGGAGGAAAGCAACTTCCCTATGGGGTAGGGATGGGTCTGGGGGCATTCCTACTTTCGTGGCTTCTTGCCAGTCCGAGCGTTCAGAGCAACTATGCATGGTCAGGAATAGTTCCGGTCGCATTGCTAGGGGCTTCATTTTTCTTAGTTTGGAATGCAATAGATAGGCGTTTTGTCGAGGTTCTCGCAGTTGTCTATTTGCTATTGGCAGCATCTCCATTCATAGCTAGCAGCGTTTCAACGTCCTCAATTACAATCTCCGAGAGCTCCCTTTCTCTAGACTCCACTGAGATAGACCTCAAGATCAGGCAGTCGGGAGGATTGTTCTCTTCTTCAATAGATTCGGCGGAAGTATCAGTGTCCCTTTCAGGCAACGTGGTTTGGTCGGATTCTGTGTCGTTTTCAATTGACAGGTCCGATGGAATAGGCGATTATGGCCTGCTGACCCTAACCGTTTCGGATTTCTACTCGGGCAATCCAGATCCTTCAGGATACGAAGTCACGGTCGAAGCCGGGGACTCTAGCGACAGCTTCAACCTTGACTCAAAACACCTCCTTAGGACAGTCGAGGAAGTGCAGACAGAGTCCTTTGGATACATGGGAACTGGTTCAGACTGCAGCGGCAATACCGACAATTGCGTTTTAGGAGTAGTTCTGACCACATGGATTGGATTAGATGCAATTGGTAGTAGCAGGCCAGGGGGAATGCCCCTTGCGAACTACAATGTCACCGCAACGCTATCGGAAGGAACGGACTTGGCCGTTAGCTACCCCTCGATTACAGTAGTGAATGGCATTGCTACATGGGAAGACTCCGATGGAGAATATGGAGATGGTGAATTACAAGTTGGGGATTATGGCTCTGAGTTACCTTTGGATGGCTCTGAATCTGCAACAGAGTTCGATCGGATGTATATTCCACTTTCAGATTTCAAAAGTTCGGGAGATTATGGCTGCTACACATTTTCTGTCGACGTAACTCAGTCTAATCCCTGGGGGGCTGAGTCGTCCGTCGGTTCAGAAACTTACTACGAGTATGAAAAGTCAGGCTCCACCGAATCATGGACACTAGTCTCAAACTGCTAGCCTAATCGTTAATGCTCGAGAGGAACTCTTTCATCCTGTTTGTCTTTGGATTGTCAATTATCGAAGATTCCCCCTCCTCAGCTACCAGCCCCTCGTCCATGTATAGTACCCTATCAGCAACATCTCTAGCGAAACCAATCTCGTGTGTAACCACAACCATCGTCATCCCTTCTTCGGCAAGTCCCCTTATTGTCTCAAGCACCGAACCGATTAGTTCCGGGTCAAGTGCACTTGTCGGCTCGTCGAAGAGCATTACCTCGGGCTTCATGGCAAGCGCTCTAGCGATCGCCACCCTTTGCTTCTGACCTCCTGAAAGGTTTCCCGGGTAAGCACCGATCCTGTCCAGCATATCCACTCTGTCCAAGACTTTCTCAGCAACCTCATTAGCCTCTTCCTTGCCCATCCTCCTCACATGTCTGAGTCCAAGTGTTACGTTGTCCAGAACCTTGAGGTGTGCGAATAGCTCGAATGACTGGAAGACCATTCCAATCCTCGATCTGACGTCGTTGATGTTGGCAGCCGGGGTATTGATTTGCTCTCCTCTAAGCCGTACCACGCCCTTGGTGGGCTCGATTAGTCGGTTTATGCATCTTAGGACCGTAGATTTACCACTCCCCGAAGAGCCGATTATTGCTAGTGACTCACCCTCGTTAACATCGAAGGAAACGCCCCTGACTGCATGAACTCCTCCCACGTAGGTTTTTTCCATGTCTTTCACGCTAAGTATGGGCTCTGACATTCATGCACCTCCAGATATCCCCAATCCAGGAATCCTCGTCTTGTCCTCAAGGTACCTTAGTAGCAATGCAAGAGTCCACGTGATAACGAAGTAAGATATCATCACCATTCCCCAAGTCCAGAAAATCTGGAATGTCGTGGCAATGATTAGCTTACCCTGCCTGGTAATCTCCGCATAACCGATCACCATAGCCAGTGAAGAGTTCAGGACAAGGTTAACCATTTCATTTCCAAGCGGAGGGATGCAAATCCTCACTGCTTGGGGCATGATTACCAGTTTCATCGTCTGCATGTAGTTTAGTCCAATGCTCCTGCCTGCCTCCATCTGTCCAGATGGAATTGCCGCAATAGCACCCCTGATAGTCTCACATTGGTAGGCACCCGAGTTCAACCCTAGAGCGAATATCGCACTAATGTATGCCCTGTCCTCTAGAACACCACCAATCGGGTGACCATAGGCGGGGGACGAAATATCAGTCTCGTAAGTCACAATAATGTTTGACAGGAAGTTTGCATTGTCCTTTAGGTATTCGAAGTCAAATATTTCCAGGCCAGGTTCCTGGACCCTTCTGCCCAATTCCAACCCGAAATGAATGAACATGAATTGAACAATTAGGGGCGTGTTTCTGAAGAAGTCCGTGTAAACTGTAGCCAGGGCGTTAAGCGGGCGCAACCCCCATGGATTGAGGGACAGCTTCCTGCCGGTTGTGCCAATTCGCACTTCCTTAATCGAGAAGTCACCGTTGCAAGATGTAAAAATCACTCCTAGGATGGCCAATCCAATGCCCAGGAGGATCGAGGCAAAGGCTCTCGGGGCACCAACCGGGACGTAGATGTGCTCCCACCCCTCCAAGTTCAGGCTTCTGACCTCGCCAAAGGTCCCAGTAATCTGGATATACCCCGAAAGAAGGAGTGCCAAACCAATTGTGCGAATTGCCCAAACGTTCACTGGGCGGCTGGCCGCAATGTTCGCAGAACTCTCCCTTAATGAGGACATCAGTCCGTCCAAGGGGTTCCGCATCGGAAGCCAATTCAAGTTTATTCTTTCTGTCCCTGAAGGGCCACCGAATCTACTGAGGAGTAGGATTAATCTCCTGAACGAACCGAAAATCATTTGCGAAATTAGCCAAATAGGAATGACTGCGAGAGTCAGGATTTGGAATCTATTCATCTGAGCCAGATTCTTCAATGAGGTCGGTGATGTCTTGAGCATAGACAGAATTACTCCGATCGTGAATCCCATTGCTATTCCGAAGAGAACAATCTTCACAGTAGCGACCAATCCATCCATTAGTCTCTCTTTCGAATAATCTACGAACTGGCCGAAGTCGTTGAAATCAGTGACTTCGAAACCAACAAATTCCTCTTCGCCCGCATTTTCCGTTCTAATTACGAGCCCCGAGTCACCGATTACTATCCCTCTAAATCCATCTTTCATCACCACTGCGTTGAAATTGGTCAGGTTTGAAACAGGTATCAATTGCTGTGAAACTATGTTCCCACCATCCTTTGACAGTGCCAGATATCCATTTGGCCCAGCAAGCATCATCTTGAATTGGCTTAGCATTTCTATTGTGGTGACTTCGAAATCGAGCGTTTTGCCCCCTGGTTCGAACTCATCGCCTCCGCCTGGGGGGTACTCTCTCTCAATCTCGACGACATTCCACACGAATCCTACGGGAACCGTACCTTCCCTGGATGACTTGAGGATGTGTCCTTCATCAGTTATCGCATAAGCTCGTACTGTGCTGAAGTAATCGATGGAGACAATTGTACTCTGCGATGCATCAGAGGGCGCATCCCTGTAGTCCCATGTGATTCCGCCGTCGTCAGTCGCTAGAATCATCCCTTCCCCGCCCGAAATCAGGCCGTTTTCTGAATCTAGGAAGGAAATGCTTAGCAGGTCCTCTTCAACCCCAATTGAACGATTTTCCCAATTCCCGCTTTCGTATTGCCAAATCTCTCCTCGATCCCCTACTGTGACGAATGAGCTCTCACCAGTCAATGATATTGCGTTAACTTTGGAACTGCTAGGAATTTCTGGAATTTCTATATTCATTGCGAACTCGTCGCTTCCCACATTTTCTAGGATCATCACCCTTCCATCCGATGAAGATATTGCAATTGAGCCAAATCCGGAATCCGATGAAGTCCATTCCGCATCCCCAATGTTTTCGAATTCCCATGTCAAACCTTCATCCAAGCTTTTCCCTGCCGTACCTCCGCTTCCGAAGACCCAAATTTCCCCGTTTAGTGACTCTCCAGTTAGGAGGTCTGATTCAGTGCCAGTTTCGATATACTCCCAACCGCTTCTAACCTCCTGTGCCTGGGTGTTTCCAGTGACTAAAATAAGGACAACCAATGCCAAAGAGGCTATCCAACCAGCGCTACGGGGGATCTCTCTTCCCCTCCAAGATGTGGCTCCGAACGTCATGACCTTCCACTTTAGGTTGGGCATGGTGGATATAGTATAGCCGTCTAGTCACCATTCAGTTCAGGATGGCTTTCGGGAATGTTCATGGTGGCATTATGCCCGATTGGATCCATGAGCGAGATGATGTACAAGGGAAAGGTCAAGCAGGTTTGGAGTACGGATGATCCAGACATCATCGAATTTAGGTACACTGACCAGATATCTGTCTTTGATCAGATCATTCCAAGCTTGATTCCTAGAAAGGGAGAGTCCTTGAATAGGGCCTCATGTCATTGGTTTAGATTGATCGAGAATGAGGGAGTATGCAAGACACACGTTATTGAGATGAATGCTCCGGATAGGGTTCTAGCGAGGCGTTTCGATGTCATCAGAGAACCGGGCTCTATACCAAAGGATGCCGAGAATTTCTTCGTTCCACTAGAGGTAATTTGCAGGCACTATCTTGCAGGAACTGCATGGAGGAGGTTCCAGAGGGGAGAGGTCTCTTCTGAGGTCTTTGGCTTTGAAGAGGGCAAGGAACTCACAGAGGGGGTCAAACTTCCGAAGCCGTTCCTTGAGGTATCGACCAAGTTTGAAAAGTTCGATCGTAATTTGGATAGGGACGAAGCCTTGCAAATTTCCAATCTCGAACCCGAAGAGCTCGACTCTCTTCTTGCCATTGTTCTGGACGTCGACTCGATTATCGAAAGGGAGACTTCGAAGAGAGGCCTGATTCACGTTGATGGCAAGAAGGAGTTCGCTTTGGGCCCTGGCAGAGAACCCGTACTAATCGACTCGTTCGGCACTCTGGATGAAGACCGTTGGTGGGATGCAGATGAATATGAGGGAGGGAGAATCGTCCAACTCTCGAAGGAGTCTGTCAGGCAGCATTACATTGAATCTGGACATCATTCAGAGTTGTATGAGGCACGGCAGTTGGGAACAACTGAGCCCCCTATCCCTGCATTGCCTGAACATTTAATCGAGAGTACAGCGGAACTATACGCCTCGATGTTCGAGCGCCTCACTGGAGAGGCTCTCTGAGGGGAAAAGATGGGTACGCACGAGTATTTTGATGATCCACGAAATGCCAACGTCCAGATATCCATCAATGGGGAACTCTACTCGAGGGACGATGCGAAGATATCAGTTTTCGACTCTGGATACTTGCTTGGGGATGGCGTCTGGGAGTCATTCAGGCTGCATAATGGCAAACTCGCATTCTTGGATGAACATCTGGATAGGCTTCTTCATGGAGCGGCTGAGATATCCATGGATCCACATAGGCAAAGGGAGGAGATAGTTCAGGAGATACTCGCCGTCATTAAGGCCAACGGAATGCGTGATGATGTTCATTTGCGACTTATCCTGTCTAGGGGGCTCAAACCGACCCCGTATCAAGCACCTTGGGTAATTTCAAGCCAACCAACTCTAGTGATTATTCCTGAGTACAAGAGAGCGAACCCTCGTAGGGCTAAGGAGGGGATCAGCCTGGTCTCTGTAGAGACAATCAGAGGAAGTGACAAGGTCCAGAATCCTCGAATAAATAGCCTTTCGAAGCACAACTGCATTGCAGCCTGTATCGAAGCATCCGAGAAGGGAGGGGAAGAGGGACTCATGCTCGACCCCCACGGATTCGTATCAACATGCAACTCAACTCATTTTTTCATGGCCAAGGATGGAGAGATATGGACTTCAACAGGTGAATTCTGCCTTGATGGGATAACCAGGAGGAAGGTTCTGGAAATTTGCAAGTCAAATGGAATCCCCTCCTTCGCGAAGAACTTCACCCTAGATGACGTGAGATCAGCTGATGAGGCCTTTGTCACTGGAACTTTTGCAGGTCTAACTCCAGTTGTCTCATTCGATGGAGTCCCTGTTGGTGACGGGAAGAGGGGGCCAATATGCGAACGCTTGCAGGGACTCTACATTTCTCTGGTGGAGGATGAATGCAGTGGATGAGCCAATTCGAGTGGCCATGTGGTCCGGGCCAAGGAACATCTCAACGGCTATGATGTACTCGTTCGATAACAGACCCGACTGCTATGCGACGGATGAGCCTCTATACGCTTCGTACCTCCTTCGCTCGGGTGTCAATCACCCCGGTGCTGAAGAAGTAATCAAGGGAAATAATACCGATTTCGAAGAAGTCACCTCGATGTTAAATGGCACTGTTCCCGAAGGAAAGGAAATTTGGTATCAGAAGCACATGTGCCATCATGTTCCAAGAGATTCTGATTTGTCATGGCTTGCAGGGCTCTCCAACTGCTTCTTGATACGCGAACCCAAGGAAGTCATTCTCTCTCTGTCAAAGATCACTTCTTCGATCGACTTGTGGTCGATTGGACTTCCACAACAACGCAGAATAATTGAACACGTAACTAATAATACGGGGAAAATTCCTCCGATTATTGACTCCAAAGACGTATTGATGGAACCAGAGGGAATGTTGCGAAGTCTGTGCCAAGAGCTCGGTGTAGAGTTCATGGAAGAGATGACTTCATGGGAACCCGGACCGAGGTCTTGCGATGGAAATTGGGCAAAATACTGGTACGAGTCAGTTTGGCAATCGTCGGGTTTCTCGAAGTATTCAACTAGTCAAGAGGAAATAGACTACTCGCTTGAATCGGTGCTTGAGGATGCAAGGGAGATATACTTGTCACTCTGGGGAATGAGGTTGGGAGCCTAGGAATGGCGCCTCATCAAGACTCCACATTTTCTCCTGCCCGCTGCCCTAAGGAAAACCAGCAAGTGCCTCAGGGCATCCTGAACTCCTCCATCATGCGGCTCGTTGGATAGGACAGACCATCCGCCTTTCTCTATCTCCTTCCTTAGTTTGGGCACCTCTCCTACGTCTAGCCAACCAAGCAACTCCACTCCGCCTGCTCCCCTGCTGAAGTCCAATTCACCGCTCACGCTGCCAATTAGGCCACTGCCAAGTTTTCTGAGGAGACTGTGCATCACTCCCGACTCGTCTTTCGTGAAATCTAGGATGTACTCCACTGCATTTCCGTCATCACTAGGGAACCTTCCCAGCCTCTCTCTTGAGTGTCCGCTGTCAAGTGGCCTTGGCGCCCTCCCTCCTTCTTGCCACTCAAGGATGCAAATCAACAGGATTGTGGCAGCATCAATATCCGGGGCTTTACCTTCTTGAAGTTCTGGCAATATCGAGTTCTCCCCAACTATCTCCATGAGATTTCGGTGTTTCCCTTCGAATGAGGAAGAAATCCCCTCTAGCAATTCTCCCGGGCTTTTCCAAATTGGGTCGAAGGTATGGAAAGCAGGAGGGGGAAGATACCTGCTCATGCTTCATTCAGGGGACTATCTGTCAAGAAGCCTTCTGAGCCTATCTTCGAATTCGTCTACCTCTGCTCCTCCGTCTGTATCTCCCAATAGTTCTACTTCTTCGCCTTCTTCCGGCACCACTTCCTCGAAACTTTCCGAACTTTCCTCTTCAGGGGTGCTAGATTCCTGAGTTTTTGAGGCGACCTTCTCCTCTATCGCAGCCCTTGTAATTGACATCATCCTCTCCCTCTCTTTGTAGTTGCTAACGATCCAAGCAAACCCGGTGTATAGCCCGATTACTAGGATTGCAGCCATGGCACCAGTATTGAACTGACTTATTCCATCAGTCACGGATGATCTTCCGCTAAGTATCACTTGAGCCTCGTTATCTGATTGGTCGGAGTCTATGTCCCAGGGGAATGCACACCCTATCGTAGCCACCAACTCCTCGCCGTCCTCCACATCGGGCCTATCGATTATGGGGGAGGGAACGAAAGTCTGAGTCATGTCAACCAAGTGTTCCGAGTAGTGGGTGCCCGCCGAGATTGTGATAATGCAATCGGCATTCTCCAGTAGGTTTTCATTCAGCCTCTTTGTCAGGACCTTTAGTTTCTGACCCTCGCCTTGACCCTCTAGTTCCAGACCAACCAGGCCCACATTCCAATCGGTCCTTCTGATGTCGTAGGCCCTGTCGGCCTCACCCACTAATCTCCCCTTTGCATCTAGTATTCGGATGCTAATTTCTCTCTTTCCGGGGGAGGGATTCCACGACTCCGCGCTCAGGTTCACAATGAAGGACTGATTTGCGGCTAGATTTCCGAACACCGAGTCGATGATCTGCCCTTCATCTCCAATCAGCAATGCTTGGAAATCGAAGGCCTCGCTCCCATTGTGTATTGTACAGGTGGTCCGAATGTCCGCAACTTCGCCGCTGACTTGGCACAATATCTCCCTGCTTTCCACCTCGATTGCAGAAATTACGTACTGAAGGGAAGACTCGCCGTCTATGTCCAGATTCCAGGTTCCGCTTGAGGATACTGGCAATAGCCAACCCATGCTGCTCATTTGCAACGAATCTGTTCCAGAGCTAGGGATGATAGTGGATCCGGAATCGGTCCCATGAATCATTATTGTCGCATCGTCCCCAACGATTGCTGAGATGTACGGTGAACTTGCCCAGGAGTGAGTCGATTGAGCAGTCCCGATGATTATCTCTTCTTGGTTACCAGCAGGGTCCTGGGCGATTATCCTGATAGTTTTCTGTTCACCTCCCCACTCTTCTTCTGGTACTAGGCTGATTGGCAAGCCCCTTTCTTCCCCAATCCCCAGTACTACCTCAGTCGAACCCTCGACTACCCATCCAGGGGGTAGGCTTAGGATTTGTAGGTCGATTGTCGTAGGAGAGTTTCCTAGGTTCCTGACCTTGACTTGGGGAAGTCCACCTTGAGGTGAAATGACCCAAGGACCCTCTCCTTCCATTGAGAAGTCATGCATGATTGCAACCATCAGGGGGAGGGTAATCTCAACAAGGCCCGAAGAATCCCCTTCTCTGACCCTAACATGCAACTCTACAGATTTCCCATGGGTCGCAGATTCTGGCGGGGTCACGTTTAGCAGAAGTTTTGTCGTAGCCCCCGGAACCACCTCGCCCAATTCTTCCATTTGATCTATTTGCCATCCATTCTGCCCCGTCACGTAATGTGAGGCGAAGGGGATGCTGGGTGAGTTTCCAAGCTGGATGATGTCCAACTCAACAATGGACCCGTCCGGCTCAATTTCCAAGTCCGCATTGCTGGAAACTACCCCCCATCCTGGTTTATGCAATGCCTGGACGATGAATTCGAAACTCATCACTTCAAATCCTCTTGCATTGGCTGAAATTTCCACCCTCATGTGGGACCCGCTCCATGCATCGCCGGACAAGTTTGCGATTACTCCAAGCCCCACCGTTTGATTGACTCCCACGTTTTCCTCAGAAGTACCGCTTGCCTCCCATCCTTCCGAATGGTCCCCATCCTCAGCGAAAACTTCGGTAATTACATCAAAAGAAATGTCATCCACTAGGTTCCCTGTGTTCGTTGCGTTGAATGACAGGGATACTGATTCTCCGGGATAGGCATACAAAGTAGTCCCGTTGATTAAGCTGCCCTCAATTTCCCATCGATGGTCTTGCCTAACTTCGAAAACTATGACTCGACTATCGGAGACGCTATCGTTCCCCCGGGATGTCATCTCGAACTGGATGGAAATTGGCACTCTGGCAGGAGTGTTTTCGGGTAGCGTCACACTCAGTGGAACTGTCCTTAGTCCTCCCGGGCCCAGTGGAACTGGATTGCTACTGAAAGATACGGCAATACCAGGATCGGAAGAAATATTGGAATCTGTAAGTAGTTTGTGCGAGAGCAAGTAAGAGTCTTCGCCGTTTCCTGAGTTCTCTAGCCTAAGGATAACTAGGGAAGGCTCCTCAACATCGACTACGAATGGCTCACTAGTGGGGGAGTTTACCTGCAAGTCAGCTCTATGGATCTGCATCACCTCTATGGATAGTCGTAATGCGAAGTCGGCTCCAGAGGAGGCCCCGTCGTAGAACTGGTGGAATGCAGGAGGGGCGTCTTCAGGCAAATCCAGGAAAATCCATCCAGAAGCCCTAGTCCCAGGGGAACCAGAAATTGCGACCGTTTCGCCAGACACTGAAATTGCCCCATCGCCCTCCCAAGACCATCCTTGGATGGACATCCCCGATCCTGAAAGAGACCAAGACAGGTTAGCTGCATCAGCAGGAAGGTCTGCTTCTATCCTCCATGCCAGGCCTTCATCAGGGACCGATCTCTGGTGATCAGTCCTAACAACCACTCCTGAGGCATAGAATCCCAACTCTGCTTGGCTACACTCTTCTTCCTCTCCACTCCCTACGCACATGGTCAGGGGAGTACTAACGCTATCTCCGAGGTTTGCATTTTGGGGCACCTCAAGTCTGGCTGTAACCTCGATGATTTCTCCCGGTCCAAGTGAAAGTGCTGTAATCTCATGGTCTCTGGAGTCGAAAATGCGTAGATTCGAACCCCAATCCGTACCATCCCATGAAATCGCAATTTGGTCCTCCGCTGCGTTTCCTACGTTTTCAATCAGCAGCCACGCACTGGCGTCTTGCGAGATTAACCCATAACCACTACTGGCAGCAGTCCCATCTGGCCCTCTTATCGATAGTCCTCTAGTTCTGTTCGCCTCAACTGGGATATTTGCTGAGACACTTACGTTTTCCTCGTCAAGTGACAGTGTCAGTCCGAGGAATCCTGAATCTGAACCAAGTGCGTTGGATGGTGCATGGATGCTAATTTCCGGGGACCATCTTTCCCCTGCCGCGATCTCAATCGAACTCAAACCTCCCGGCGTGCTGTCCATCCACCACCAGCCATTCGGAAGTGACGAGTCATCCACAACTAGGCTCCAGGTTCCGGCCAGTCTCCCATTCGATCTGATACTCAAAACTGCATCCTCGCTGCTTCCGGGATCGACTCTCACCGGTTCAGTGGGAATTTCGAATGTTGCATTGTAGGTCGGGATAATTGACAATGATTTCATTTGCCTGTCATTGTCATATCTTGTCTGTGTCAGGTTTCTGAATTGGTCAATGACTAGTTCGAAGTTGTGCTCGCCAAGCCCCCCACTCCACTCTACACTGAATGAAGAGAATGAACCCGTTCCACTCGGCCCTACTGGCTCCAGGTTTGCAATCGAACTACTACCAATCTCTATTCCGTTTGCATAAAGTTTAGCATCAACGAAATCATCAGTATCAGCAGTTCCAGCGTTTTCTATGTATGCCGTCACTGTAACTTCCTCACCAGGGTCGGGGGAGCTTGGACTGAACTCTATCCCACGGCCATCTGAAAGGGGCCTAACATCTGCCATTGCCATGGAAACCACCGAGCTGCCAATGACCACGTCAATGGTAGCATCGCCATCAATGTCCGCAATTGAGGGTGAAGCCCATGTCCTATGCTCCAGCTCTAAGTCTTCTGACCAGGCGGCATTGATTCCAGCGGATGTCCCCGTTGAACCGTCAAATGCCCATAATGAACGTCCAAATGGCACGATTAGCTCTGGCTCGCCCTCGTCGTCAATGTTCATCCAAGAGGCAGAAGATACCGCAATCTCATCATTCGGAGTTCCACTACTCTGCTCCATATCCCTGTGCCAAGCCTCGTTAGGCGTCGCTCCGTCAACATCGTGACATCCAGAAACCCCATGCCTCGCTCCAGTTGTTCCCTGCCACCAAGTGACCCAACAAACCCGGTCATGTTCGCCGTCTTCGTCTGTGTCAATCGCTGTAGGAGGGGCATCGGCAAAACCATTTGATGCCTCGAAGCTCCACAATTCACCACCATCCCCAATCTCGATGCCCCTAAACTCTGCTCCATCTACAGTGCTGGAGCCGTCTGCATCGCTTGGAATGGTGATGATCATCTCCGGCTCGGAATCAGAGTCAAGATTGGCGATTACTGGACCGGGAAGTCTGATGTGCGGTGAGTTCGTATCACCGTCTAGGTTGTTCAGAGGCAACCCGTCATCCCAACTTGATCCTCCGGTTTCCGAATCAATCTTCCACACCCACATCTCTCCACTGCTTGCTTCGATGGTGGTAAGTAGGACAAACCCCGTCGTGTCATCCATCTGTGCGAAAGACGGATCAGAGGGATGGCTGCCTTTGTCCAGGTTTACTTGCCAAATCACACTTGGAGTTCCGTTAGTTTGCAGGGAGAGGGCAAGGACGACAGGCTCTTCTGAAACCTCGTCAATCGCCGCTATGACGAGCTCAGCATCTCCATTCAGGTCAATATCTGCTAGTAGTGGTTGGGTTGTTGGTTTGTGCCCACCAAGGATGCTGTTGCTATACGGCCCCTCTTCGCTACTAATCATCAGAGACTCATCAGTCCAAGTCCATAATTTCTCATCGGAATGGCCATTTTGGGCCCAGCCAGTAACTGAACACGACAATCTGGGGGACCATGCATCGACATGCATAGTGCCTGCAGCATCGTAAACCACTAACACTTCTGGGTGTCCATCATCGTCTATATCCACCACTACAGGCGATGCTTTGATCGTCTCCGTCGCACCGATGTCCGCTTGCCAAGCAAGATCAGCATCCTCTCCTTCAATAATCCTAACAATGCTATGGGGTGTTCCAGAAACTTCCACAGTTTGGACTAGAATCGTGAATAGAGAACTACCTGCGCATCTCTGCTCGGAACCCACATCCACAGTTATAGAACCAGAAAAGTCTGCAATAGGAGTGGCCAAGGAATCCGTTCCCATTGAATATGAGCCGTAGACCCAATTTACTGAAGGCTCGATAATTGACAATAGACTACTTGCGTTCNCTGGCTCGCCAAATCCGGCCCCTCCACTAGGTCCGTGCAGGGGTAACGACGCTTCTCTTGACCCTGTCCTTCCGAATTGTGGCCAAGGTTGTCCACCATCGATCCAAATGGCACCCCCCTCTCCTGAAGTCAAACTACTGGTGNCNGGATCATGAAACTGNTCATCAGACGANNTCATTCCCACAACAAGGTAACTTATTGACATAGTAATGAGAAGAATGACGGAAAACACGCTCCGCAACTTACGAGGGGGGTCGTCCTGTGAAGCGGCGGCTGCCATCACAATCGAACATGCGCTCTCGAATCCACTTGAACATTCGCACCAAACCCACATTCAGACCTACGGTCTGTCTGCTATTTCGTATCGCCGACATGTTCTGACAATCCGCTGTGCTTATACAGGGGCGGTGGGTCGCCGAGCCGCACGGACCTCTCCTCCAGAGGCATGGCCGATGAGGGACGGGAGGCGACTCCCCCTCACGTCCGGCTTCGGGAAGGTCCGAAAAGGAGGTAAGAAAATGTACACCCTTGAGACAAGAGAGGACACAATCAGAATACCTGCTGAATACATTCGAAGAGGGCGTCGTCTGGAAGATCATATCGATGAACTAGCCNACGACGCTTTCGAGTGCCGGTTTGATGAGAATGAGAACTTCACACTTCTGACATTTGACCATGAGGCTGTAGGGAGGGGCAAGATAATCCACGGTGACGGTGCAATATATCAGAATGTTAGGTTCAAGGCCCTCGTATTTTCCATGGAAAGTAATGAGGTGGTAGATGGGGCCGTTTCAGAGGTNTCTGAGTATGGTGCATTCGTGAGGATTGGCCCCATGGAGGCNCTCCTCCACAAGTCACAGATATTGGAGGAGCCAATTCAGGTAAATCTGGGAGTAAAGAGGATTGAGGGCTCTCAGACAGGCAAGCATCTTGNGGAGGGCTCCTTTGTTCGTTCTAGAATAGTTTCAAAGTCAATTAACCACAATGATCCTCGATCTAGCAAGATTGGATTAAACTGCAAGATGGATGGACTGGGCTCATTTGAGTGGATTGGGGGAGATGAGTAGTGGTAAAGACACCTTTTGCCTGTGGGGAGTGCAACATGATACTCCCTGATCCTGAGAAGAAGTCAGACCCCCCTCAATGCAAGAACTGCCCCAGTGCCCCAGTAACCACCGATTGGCAAGGCTTCGTCGTAGTGATGCATCCAGACAGGTCCGAAGTAGCAAAGAGGTTGAACATTACTAACCCAGGAAGCTATGCACTGAAGGTGAATATCAGGTAGGTGTGATTATGGAGATCGTTGAAAGGAGAGAGAACCCACTATTGGACAGGGTGGAGCTTGATTTCCAATGGGACCACCCGAACGAACCCACTCCCTCCCGAGTACAGATGATTGAGGCAGCTGCCAAGTTCGAACCGGGAGCAGACAAATCCCTAGTTTTCGTCAAAAATGTCACTACTCGGTTTGGAATGACCAGGACATCGGGAATGGCCCTAGTGTACGGCTCGGAGGAATCGGCCTCCATAGAGCCTCGACACATATTGGAAAGNCACAAGTCAGGTGATGACNCAAAAGAGGACCCTGAGCCCGAGGAGGAAGTCACACNAGGCGATGAGGAAGAATCCCAATCGGGGTCAGAAGGGAGTGATGAATGATGGGCGAAGGACCAAATCCCAATGCTAAGCATTCTAAGTATTCAATAGAGGATGGGAGACTCGTTAGGAAAGGAGTTACTTGCCCCAAATGCGGTCCCGGAGTATTCTTGGGGGAGCACAGCGACAGGAAAGTCTGTGGAAAGTGCGGCCATACTCAGAGCGATGAATCAGAGTGACGAATCATTATCCCATCCGAATTTTCTCCAATGCCCATCATTGGTCAATACCAATCCCCCTAGGATTCCGACCCCGATTCCATCCATGTTGACAATCTCAAGCATCCTGTCTCCTGAAATGCGGCCATCATGCCTCCAACCCGTCCATCTCCATTCATCCNCCAATGATTCGGCATCCAATACCGGGCCCGGAGTTTCGATCAAAGATGGCTCACCCTCAATTTTTTCCAATATTATCACAGAATTGCTGTGAAGCAGAATCATCCATCCATTTTCTTCCGAGTAGCAGACTTTGGAGACTCTGTCTCTGATATTCAATATTCTGGAATATATCGTTGAACCATTTGATGGATCAATGACCGAGACTCCCCCAGCCTGNGAGAAAATTACGACTCCTCCAGGTACTCCCTCGACGCCAACAACTCTATCGGAAATNCCCTCCCNGGAAATTTCAGGCCAATGCGGAAGCTCCTCNCTCCATATCTCCCTGGCCTCTTTGTCAACCATATACATTCCAGANTTGGTTGTGAAGACCAGACTTTCCCCAGAANTCCCCATCTTCATAGGCTCGTAATCAAGAGTCCGACTCCAAATTGATCCTGCCGGATGGAGTCCTTCTCTGGAATTGGTCGTCAATCGCAAACTTTCCCTACTAGCACCCTCCAACAAACCATCTTCCAGTGGCAGAGCGGCCATTCTGCATTCGCCGAATTCCCTGTCTAGCCAAACTCCCACCCACCTGTCCTCCAAGTAGGCCCCATCTACACAAGTAGCCGGAAAGGGTTTGCAAGAAACGCCAATCGCACCCCCAAACTCGTCAACTCTNAGGATCTCTCCTTGAGTTCCTGCTAGAATACTCTCGCCCTCCCCCCTGTCGATTCTTAGGGGAGGGAATCCGATGCCCTCGCGACTCATGGCGCTGCTCGGCCGTGGGGGTATTGAAATGCTGCCGGGAATATTGAAACCTATACCGCNGTCACAAGCCATGGGCGTCTTGCTGCTTGCTTCCAGGGAAGATCCTGCGTCGCTGAACATCATGAATAGGTTGGTCGCTTCGAGCAATTGGAAAAATCCGGAGGAATTCCCCCACGGGGAGGTCAGAATTCACGAGAGTAAGGATGTTCATATTGTGGAAATTGATGATCTTCATATTTGGTCCGATGGGATCGACGACATCCACGAGAATGAAACCGGAATGGCCGTTTCTGAGGTATTGGTTCTGTCACGGCACGTTTCATCCAGCGAAGTCCCCTCTCTTACTCTCCATGCCATAGGGGTACCAGGCGAGTCTCCCCATGGTGAGAAGGGCATTGCGGGAGGGATCAAGGGCCAGGTCGTACCACCATCCCCCAGATTCGGATCTCTTTTCAGNGAAATGAGTAGAATTGCCAAGGAACACGGGATTGATGATGAATACGATATCACACTCGAGGCAACCCATCACGGCCCGTCTCTTTCNCGTCCTACATTGTACTTGGAGATNGGCTCAACTCCTGATAGATGGGCAGATGNTAGGGCCGCAGCTGTTTGGTCCGAAGCGATTACTCTCTGCCTCGGATTGAATGGCGGAGAGCCGATGGGGGAATGGTCGGGTGAAGGGGNGGTGATGGTGGGACTTGGAGGGGGTCACTATGCCCCCAGGCACCGTGCAGTTATCTCCTCCTCAGATGTTTGGATTGGGCACATTTTGGCCAGTTATGCGTTGGAGTTCGAGAATCATGGAGACCCCGGCAGACCCCCTACTGGGAACTGGAAGCACTCGGTCGAGACTTCCATTGAATCAACTCGTTCGGCCTTCCCGGGTGGGGACATTTTTGTCCATATTGATAGGAAGTCCTTCAAGGGATGGCAGAGAGAGGCATTGCGCAATATGCTGTCAGAAATGGACATCCGTATTCTCAGGGGAAGGGACATCCACTAGACCCGCAATCGTCAAGTCTCACCTACATCTCTCAATCAGTGGATGGGGATAGTGGGGAGGTCGATAGTTGGCTTGCTTCCATTGGCCCCCCGATTCATAGTAAGGTGGGTGGCCAAACGCTATGTCGCAGGAGAGAGCCTAGAACAGGCCATAGAAGTCATGAAGCGAATCTCATCAGAGGGGGCCTGCTTCACAATAGATGTCCTTGGCGAGGAGATTAGCTCTATGGATGAGACGGCTTTCTTCATCGAAGAGTATGGCAGGGCTCTGGACGCCATAGTTTCGAATGGTATCGATGCAAACATCTCGATCAAACCCACTGCGTTTGGTCTTCTTATCGACAAAGAGGCTGCGATAAACAATATTGAGAAGATTGTGCGAAGGGCAGCAAATGATCAAATCTTCGTTAGATTGGATATGGAAGACAGCAGAGTCACCCAACCCACGATAGATCTCCTATTTTCAATCCACGAGAGAGGCCTGACTAACATTGGATTGGCAATCCAAGGCCGTTTGAATAGATCCATTGGCGATGTCACCGAAATTTGCGACCGACTTGGCCCCGATTCCGACTTTAGAATTTGCAAAGGGATATACCTCGAACCATCCGAGATAGCGAAAACCGACTACTGGGGGATTGTCAACTCCACAAACGAAGCCATTGATGCTGCAATCAATCGAGGTTCCTACGTAGCCATCGCATCTCATGACGATCCGGTCATTGAGCATTCTCTGACTTCTCTCGAATCGGCGGGAATGGGACCAGGAAAGCCTGATCCAAGGATTAGCCCCCCGTCCAATAGGATTGGCAAGGGACCGGGGTACGAGTTCCAGTTCCTTCTCGGAGTTAGGGGTGATGTAAGGAGGAAACTGTGTTCAGACGGTCACCTAACCAGGGTTTACTTGCCGTATGGCGCCCGGTGGTATGAGTATAGCATGCGTAGGCTTCGGGAGAATCCAGAAGTAGCTGTACATGTAACAAAGGCACTCCTGATGCCTTGGACTAACCGCCAATGACTAGCTGGGTTTGTGTAGATAGATTCTCTTTATCTGACTCGCTCTTCTGCTTCCTGTCAAAGTCCTCCCCTTTCCGGTATGGATGCCCCTAATCCTCCACTTACGACCTTCAATCATCATTATCGTTCCACAGGAGAAAACTCGTTCCGGCTCGCATTCGATTTTTGTGGACTTGCTATATTCTCCATCAGTGAGTGTTATTCCAATCGAAGTGACATCGCACCTAGTAGCCCACATTGCGAGAATTTCCGATGCAACCATGGATTCATTATCCTTTGATCCCGAGTCGTCAATTCTGGTAATCCTCCAAGAAACTCCCCCGTGTTCGAAAACGTCCCCTGTTGATATTCTCTCGTCTTCGTCCGATTCAATTTCTGCAGGGGAGCTATTCTTACCGTCAGATAGGGTTGTCTTGATCAAGATCGCCTTCGGTGGTCTAAGGCTAATGTTGTGAACGGAACCACAATTCTGGCACTTTACAAGGAGGTCCCGCCCCCCGCCTTTGGGCTTGCTTTTGATTACATCGTGTTCAAATTCTGTAGAGCAGTTGGGGCAATGTGCAATTCCATACCCTCCAGCATCCATGCTTCCCATGATTTTACGCGCCATCCTCATGTCTTGAAACCATCCACAATGCGATGATTGAAGACCTAACTGCTTTAGAACATGCCATGAAGGAGGGCGGTGCGGGACCGGGTCTTCCTCAAATGGACAATGCAAGCATAATGCAGCGCTTACTTAGTGAAGATCCCGAAGGTCCCTCAGTTGAGCCTGAGATTGCTGCAAGCATCGGCGAGCAGATGATTCACATGGACATGCCTCCCCTACCTAGGTCAATTAGGCGAAGAATCAGGGACGTATGTTCTCGGTTGAATCCAAGAAACGCAATAATAGTAGGTGGTGGGATTGGCCATCTTTCTGCATGGCTATTCGATATGTGGTGCGGAGGAGTCGGTGAAGAAGGAGCCCCTGGAAATAGGCCGGATACTTTGAGAATCATAGAGCAAGGGACTAGATTTGGAGTGATAATTGATCGGCTAATCAGAAGATATGGCGCCGAATCATGGTGCTCGGTGATCTCCCTCTCCTGGAGCGAGGTAGTTGCCGAATCTGCCTCTGCAATTGCGGCGAACATCTCTATTTCGCCAGAATCACGCGCTATCCTGCTCCCCCAGCCGGTGGATCTAGTTGTAATCGATCTGCCCGAGGAAGAAAGAGCAGAAGCAGCCTCGTCAGCCTTTGAATTAATTTCCCCTGGCGGGTTGATTCTAGTTCAGGAGCCGACCGTCCCAACTGGCGACGTCGGCACCCCTTCCGAAGGAGAGGAACCGACTCCCGCCCAAACAAAGGTCGCGTCTTTCAATCGATGGATTGGATTGGTAAGGGAGGTCAACTCTAGCCACTCAATTGGTTTCGCTGAGTTAACGGGGGGAACTCTTGTGGGATTGATGAAATCTGAGGCCTGATTTTCTTCAGAAAATTTTACTTCCGTAAAATTGGCTACATGGCTCCTTGAAGTCTTGGAAACATCCGACACGCCCCCTATCAGCTGGTCTATCCTCAACATGCCATAGCCATAGTAATCATCATGGCCAGAACTTCCATCCTTCATCTGTGATCTTTCCATGAGCATCTGCTTGACTTCTTGAATTGCTCCTCTGCCGTCAGAGTTTTCCCGTTGCAGCCCCTCATCATGTTCCAATAGTAAGGCAAGAGCCCCACTAACCCAAGCCGTCGAAGCCGAAGTCCCACTAGACCACCCCCACCATGAATTTCCACTGCTTTCCCCAGCCACTAGGACCGGGACTTCTTGTCCGGGAGCCACAATTTCTGGCTTCTTGTCGGGATCGTCTCTTGGAAGTATTGGATTTGGCCAAACTCTTCCGTTATTGTCCCCCCTAGAGCTTCCTGACCAAACATCGCCATTCCGAGAAATACCCCCTACGCATATGACGTCTTCTACGGAACCGGGAGACTCCACATCTCCATCATCGTCTTCCCCNTCGTTCCCCGCCGCAGCNACGACAAACACCCCACTGTCCATNGCGTTTTCCACNGATTGCTCCAACCCATCGGTCGTGAAGAAGCCAGAGCCAAAGCCCTGCTCGCCGCCCAAGCTTAGGGAGATGATATCGGCTCCCTCTTCGACACACCAATCGACTGATTCTGATACGCTCTGGTCGCTCCCCTCTCCATCTTCATCTATTGCNTTTGAGACTAGCAGTCCGACGCCTCTGGAAATCCCTTCTAGTCCACCATTAGCGNCAATNATTCCTGCCATCGCAGTTCCATGCCCTTCGTCATCATAGGGCTCTCCAATCTGATTAACTGTGTCTTTCCAACCAAGTAATTGGATATGGTCCAAGTCTGGGTGGTTTAGGTCAATTCCCGAGTCAACTACGCAAACNATGACTCCTATGCCTTCTAGTCCGCTTATTCTATCAAAACCCGTNATCTGTTTGTATTCCAGGTCCCATGACAACAGGGCAGAAGGGGGNCCTCCTAGATTCAGCCCCTCCTCTCCCTTCCAAATGTATAGGGAGGCTATGGATGACGCTAGAAGGAGTAGTAGGGTGGAACATATTACCACCAAAATCCTGTATGAATCGTCATTGAGCGCGCCCGCCCATTCTGNCTCACTTTGCCTCCCCTCATCGGCCTCTTTTTCGCTCACCATACCTCAACTCTTCCGAAATGGCTGCCAATCGGGGTGTTGGTGCCGCAATTTGCACAAACAACCCTTGCTGGNATGGCCGTTCCGCATTTTGCACACTCCCCTCCGGGATCTCCCTTTCCAGAGCAGCCATCCTCTCCACAGGGCACAGAAATCTTCCCATCATCTTCCCTCAAAGCTGCAGTCTGTTGGTTGCAAACTGGGCATTTTCCCCGTTCTTCTCTCTTTNGGGGTAGATTTTCTCCCGAGACCTCCCTAGCCCGATAAGTCTGAATCCTCTCCTCTGAACCACCTAGCATGAACTGGGGAAGCCAGACTATGCCAAGTAGAAGCAAGATGGCTATGGCCCCTGTAGCCACATGCGAGAAAATTAGGAAATAACTCAGACTCAACTCATTTGGACTAGGGGCAATTGCATGAGANCTACTCCACGAACTAGCATTCAACATCGCGATCCATGCCATTATCCCGAAACTCCAAGACTTGAGGCTATGATCCTCCCACGCCCTGTCAAAGACTCTAGGATCTGGGTGGGAGTGTCGTTCCTGCACGTGTATGTCACGTGTTTCAAGCACCGATCTCTTAACTACGAAATTTGCCAGAAAAAGCGTCACTATGTTTGCGACTGCAACCCAAGTCCACCCCAATATCTCCGTNTCAAATGGAAAACTAGGCGAGTCCGCGTGGGCTTTGATATAGCCAAATTGGATTATTCCCATTCCGATAATCAGGTAAACTAGATTCTCCCTCATTATTGGGTAGCTCGCCCANATAGTCGCCAAACATCCGATCCAGCAAATTATCGAGAGTAAGGAGAGAATCAGCGAGATGTCTTTGATGTGCAGGAAACCGCTTTTGTCTCCAAATATGCCTACTCTATTGTAGTCTCCTCCTCCAGAAACCTCGCCAATTCCAATGTCCCATGTGCCCATTATGAAGCCAGCAATNGAGAGAACAATTACTGTAGCCTCTCTTGTTCCCCAGAACCTAGTAACCAAGTAGAGATTGTATGCAGTCTCTGAAAACAATACGTCGATTTTCTCAAGTCTNTTATCTAATCTCCCAAACCTCTCAACTCTTCGGAATTCGCTTAGCCTGGTCATATCGGAATCTTTNCTGCTNACAGGTTCAGAACCATCTTGGCNACTTGAAACCCCTCCGCTCTGGTCTTCCACAGACGCCCAAGGAACAATTTCCCCAATAAGCCCCCCGCTAACAGTTCACCAAAATTGCCCCAGTATCGGTAATTTGTTTGGCGCCGAGGGCGAGATTTGAACTCGCGAGGGAAAGATCCCACGGGCTTTCCAGGCCCGCGCAATACCGGGCTATGCGACCTCGGCTGACCTCTCGCAATGACACTGCCGTTTTCACAATGACGTTCCGGGAACCTTAGCAGAATACACTATTCCGCCACGATTAAACAGGCCTTTCNGGTCGCATCATTGCCGCCACTGTGGCTTAGAGGTATAGCGTCGCCTTGGTAAGGCGAAGGTCGGGGGTTCAATTCCCCCCAGTGGCTCCATACGAATTTGATAATTGGAGGCGAGAAACAGATTAATTGATAACTCATAAGACTCCCAGTTGGGGCATGACCGAAGGCCGAACTAGACTTGCCATAGCACTATCATTTCTGATGATTGCTACTCCGATTGCCAATGCTAATGTCGCTACCTGGGATGGACCCGATGTAGTGATAAGCAGTGGCAACCCCACTACAGTCTCAGGATTCACCCTTCCTGGAAACTCCACTGTTTTGGATGGATGGTTGCACGTAACAAATACGCCAATGTCAACTTCTGGTTCCAGTGCGATCGTCTGGGATGAAGACGACTTCGAGTCTGGCTATGCTGTGGGTACCGAAATTAACGGAAATGGGGAATTGGCCCTGCAAGACGACGGAACAAGGTCTAACATNAGCAACTTCGATGTAGGGGAAATCGAAGTATCTCTCAGTTCGATATACAAGTATTCTCCAGGATGGAGNGTCGTTTTTGAGAAGGCCGACTCAACAAACCTTTCTGGATGCGGTGGTGGCGACGGAACATACCTAAGTTACGGCATGGATAACGACTTCGACCAGTCACTAGACTCTGATGAGGTGACAGACACTCTTTACTTCTGTGAGACCTTCGCNAATGACGACCAAGTTATCTCACTAACTATCGANGACCAAGGCAGTGGATACTCCGCTGGTAACCTTTCAGCCTCTGGAGGGGGCGGNTCAGGTTTCTCTGGGGAATACTCCGTCAGCTCGGGAATTGAAAGCATTAGCGTGACCAATGGGGGCTCAGGATATTCTACTAGTGATCAGATACAGATTAACACAAACGGTGACGGAACCGGTGCGACAGCATCCATTGGCTCAGTAGATAGCAGTGGATCAATAATCTCAATCAGTGTTGACAACCCTGGATCTGGGTATCAATCCACTGACAGCATCAATATCGGGGTTGCCAATGGCACAGGTGCATCTTTGTCTGCTAACTTGTACAGTACTGGAGTTATTCATTCTGCCTCCGTCCTGGATTCCGGAAGCAACTACACTTCTGCACCAACGATAGTNATCAGCGACTCCGGAGGAACAGGGGGGCAGATTACAGCGAATATGGGGGACTATTACGAATACGAAGTCGACGTGTTCACTGAGCCAACCGGAACAAACTGNCCCCTGTCAGGGAAGAAGATCGAGGCAGGCCTGGACCTAAACAGGAATCGGAACCTTGACTCATCAGAAATTACCGAAACTGTATTCATCTGCAATCAGGAGAAGCTATGGCAAGCCACTACATTCAGGGACCTGAATGGAAGCCTATACGGGGACGAACAAACGTTGGGGCACGGCGTCGTTCCCTCTTCGGCTTTCCAGGGAATCGTTTCCGCCGGAACCCTTCCAGGACAACCAGTTCCAGCAGGTACCTCTGGCCATCTCCTGATCCCCTCTTCCAACGTACCGCGGGATACATACATNACAGGTTACTATCTTACTTTCAATCATTGGTACCACCTTGATAGCACCTCATCTGGTGATGGTGACGGAGCATGGGTCGAATACAGGCTCAAAAGNTCAGGTGATTGGGGTAATTGGACATATTTCGAGCCCCAAGGTGGCTATCCAAGCACAATGTCTTCCGAAGCCCCAGTTCCAAATGGAGCACCATCGCCAGTTCCTGTTTTCGCCTCTCAGAGCCATAGTGGTTGGGTAGAGGACAACTTCTCTATTTCGGAGATTAATGGTATNGGAGGGGCCGATGAAATCGAGTTTAGGTTCCAGATTTGGACGCACCCCAATGCAACGACCGAGAGGCCCGGATGGTTCCTTGACAATATTAGGGTGGCAAATGACGGTTTGAATATTGGAGCATGGCACCACGGATGCTACACCACTACTTCCAACACTTGCAATTACGCTGCTAACGCCATGGGCTCATTGGAAAGGACGATAGATCTTACAGGAACAAACTCTTCTTCAAAAATTCAACTTACTATGGAATGGGACTTAGAGGGCTCTTACTATGATAATGCCTGCGTCGAACTTTCCCTAAATGGAAACACATGGGCGGACATTTCTTCCGCAACTAGTAGCACATCGACAGATTGCTCCGCTAGGGCCGACCCAATTCCCGGTGATGGCTATACTGCGGACAATGGCCAGAGCTATGGGGATCAAAGTGGTGATTTCCGTAATATTTCACT
>PBOL01000014.1 GCA_002725315.1 Methanobacteriota archaeon
AACGCCCCCTTGAGGCGTTTCCTAAGAAAGCCCCCGGGATGGGCCTTTGCCGTGGCCCGTTTGCTGATGCCCAGCAGAACCCTAAGACGTGCCTTGCTTGACCCAATAAGAAGGAAGGGTTGGAAGCACGTACCTGCAGATAAGCCCCAATTGGGGCCCGATTTCGAAGAACTGGTTAGGGAATACCTGAGGGATGACATCGGGTTCTTCGAGAACATCTCCACCGAGTTACCAGATGGGGTCGTCCTTTAGTCCTAGGCAACATCACGAACCAGAGTCCCACATTTGCCGAAATTTACCCCTCCACAACAAGATAGTGAAATACAGTCTCCCGCACGACAAAACGAGGCGAATGTACAGACTAGTTTGGTTCCAGCACGTTCACAAGGCTGCTGGCAGCACCATAGTAAACCAGGCCGTTGCCAATGGGGAAACTCTGTTCCCCATTCACGAGAACGGAAACCCCTGCACTGAGGACGGTGAACTGATCCCCATTTGGGACTTCGACGAGGAGGGGGTCGGTGATTTCGTCGATGAGTGCGAGACCAGGGGCGTTTCATTCGTGGCAACGGAATGGGGAGCGCCAAACTATAGCGCTCTTTGTGATGATCCAAGGGTATTTCTGGTTACTTGCATTAGGGAACCTTGGAGCAGATTGATCTCCAATTTCAACTACGACTACTATCTCGGATATGCCGATTCATCAACGTTGACCGGATATTTTAACGAAGAACACAGAATCAAAATGGACAATCTCCTAATCAGGATTTTCGCTAACAAATTGGGCGCCAACAAGGATTCCCTGGGACATGGGGAACTAGCTGATGCCTTGGACAATTTGCTGCTCTTTGACTTGGTGATTGTCACCGACAGAGATGGAGATCTGGGGATGCACCTATTCGAAGCCCTGGGGTGGGAGAAGAAGAATGTCGACTCGCACTCAACCTTTGGAAACCTCTGGACTCTTGCTCGCCTACTGAGAAGGCTTAGGTTGTTCTCGGCCATCAAATACCTACTAAAAATGAAGCTACCAGTTTCCGAAGAAGAGAGGGCCCTTTTCGAAGTGCATTCAAACCTAGATATGGAACTCTACCATAGGGTATGTGAAGATGAGATCAGGGGCAGGGGCCATCCGCTTGAGCGTGGTTCCGGGGAATAGTTCCAATTTCATCCAACAAGGACAACATTGGGATTGATTTATTGGCAAATGTTCGGCTAATGGCAACCATGAGGGTTTGGGTGCTTCCGGTGACATTGCTCCTGCTGGTTGTTCCGATGACGGGTTGTGTTGCCATGGATGAGGCCGTAACAGATGACCCTGTCACCGATGAGTCTGAAAAGCAGTGGATCGAAGATGAAGAGGAGTTTATCGACCTAGTGGAAGAGGGGATCTGTGGGGACTTAGATGGCGATGGGGAGGTTGACTGCCCCCTCAGCGGCTATGTCCCCGGAACTACCCCTTGGTGGTGCAACTCCACGGGCATAGGGGGGCACCATGTCGATCCCGCATACAATGGCATGGAAAAGGGAGTCCTGACGGATGAAGAGTGCGAGTTGCTGACCGGCGAGTTCCAGGACGCTATAGAGTGGTCATCCCAGTGGCCGACACTAGGCGATGCGGAGGAAGCAGGATACCACATGGTTGTAGGATACACAAACGGAATGGGGACGCATCATGCGATGCTCGGTGACTTCAGGATGTCGGATGATGACTTCAACGTCGATCTGCCTCATTTCCGCGGAACATACCTGGATACGGAATTCAATCACTCCCGTCCGGAGTTTCTGATGTATTCAGGAGAGGACTCGGATTCCGTACTGGTGGGATTCGCATGGCTAGTCCGGAGTTCCCCCGATAGTCCCCCGGAGGGTTTCACTGGCGGGAATGACTGGTGGCATCGACACGTTTCCCTATGCTTCCAAATCGAGGAAATTCTGGTTCTCGGAGGGGATCTGGAAGACCGCATCTGCGAAAATAGAGGAGGAGAAAACGTCGTATTGGATGACTTCTGGATGGTTCACGCTTGGATTGTTAGGCCATGGCTGACTCATGACGACGTTTTCACNAACCACCATCCTTGTTTGACCTCAGAAGGTGCCGTCTTCGACGAGGGTCACGAATGTTGGGACGAGGGGACTGAGCATGTCGGCCATGATATTGGATAGNACAATTTCGACAGGAAGCATCTGAAAATCAGAGCGACTTGATTCTAAGTAGTCGTGGTTCAGGCATGCCCCGTCTGGCCTCATCTATAGCCTCGACCTCCATCATTGCACCTGCCATAGTAGTTACGAATGGTATATTCAGCTCTACTGCAAGCCTTCGCATCATGTTGCCGTCGAGGACAGCACCTCCGGTTGACCGTGGGGTGTTGATTATCAGATGGATCTTGCCTTGCCTCATCAAATCAAGGGCGTCTGGTGATCTGCCCTCAGCGATCCTGTAACACGTCTGTATTTCCAATCCTCCAACNCCGCGTAGGACCCTNGAGGTGCCACGAGTAGCATAAAGGGTGAAGCCCATCTCCTGTAGCCTCTCTGCGAGAGGAATCATAGCATGCTTGTCTTCGTCCTTCACAGTGATGTATACCCCTCCCTCGGTGGGTACTGGCAACTCAGTTGCTAGCCGTGCCTTTAGGTAGGCTGCTGAGGCCCTGACATGCGAACCCATGACCTCCCCAGTAGACTTCATTTCGGGACCGGGGGCGGGATCCAANCCACGGAGCTTGATGAATGGGAAAACTGGAGCCTTGACGCATACTGCATCGGTCTGAGGCTTTGGAATATCGAGGTCAGAAAGACGCTCCCCCAAAGCGACCCTAGCCGCTATCCTAGCAAGTGGGATTCCTGTAGACTTGGCCACAAAGGGGAAAGTTCGAGAGCCACGAGGATTTACTTCCAGGACGTATAGTAAGTTCTCATGGATCGCAAACTGTATGTTGAAGCATCCCCTGATTCCTAGCTCGAGGCCAATGATGGTTGTCCACTCTTCGACCTGGTTGAGTAGATCGATAGAGACGTTTTGTGGAGGGATGAAGCAGGTAGAGTCACCAGAATGAATGCCGGCCTCTTCCAAATGCTCCATAATAGCCCCAATTAGGACAGACTCGCCATCGCATACGGCATCGACATCCAACTCCATCGCGTTTCCTAGGTACTTGTCAATCAGAAGGGGCCTGTCAGATGACAGGTAGGCCTCGCTCATGTATGACTCCAGTTGCTTGTAGTTTGACAGAATCTCCATCCCACGTCCTCCGAGGACATAGGAGGGCCTGATCAATACAGGATAGCCAATCTCGTTTGCAGCCTGCCTGACCCCATCTGGGCTGGTTGCAGTAGCCCCGTCGGGCATCCTCAACCCACAGCGGAGGGCAAACTCCTCGAAGCGCTCTCTGTCGCTTGCCTCGTCTACTGACTCGGGGGATGTACCTTCTATCATCAAGTCCAGCCCCATCTCTGANAGATGCGGTATCTCATCTGCTAGAGGCAGTGCCAGGTTGATTGCAGTCTGGCCTCCGAACTGCAAAAGTATCCCATTAGCATCCTCCCTAAGCAGCACTTCTTCAACTGATTCTAGAGTCAGGGGGTCGAAATACAAACGATCGCTGGTATCAAAGTCTGTGGAAACAGTCTCTGGATTATTGTTGATTATTATTGCCTCGTGCCCAAGGTCCTGTATTGCCCCAGCGGCATGAACGCACCCATAGTCGAACTCTATCCCCTGGCCGATTCTTATCGGGCCCGAGCCGACTACCGCAATCCGCTGCTTAGTTGATGAGGCCAGCCCGGGGACGAAGTCGATTCCCAATTCAGCGGAACCCCCTTCATATGTCGAGTAGTAGTATGGAGTCACTGCAGCAAACTCTGCGGCACAGGAGTCGACCATNCGGTAGCGAGGGTGTATTCTGAGTTCGTGCCTCCTAAGCCTAACCGCTGTCTCATCCGCCCCAGCAGGTAGACTCTTGAATCCGCTTTGTGGAAAGCCAGCCAATGCATCGGCAATATGCAGATCTGTGAATCCGGCTCCCTTCCAAGAGCGGAGTTCGCGCTCGGGGATATCGGCCGGCTTCATCCCAATCTCCCCGGCTGCACGGATTTCTGTTTCAATGGCGGCAATCCTCTCAAAACGGGTGATGAACCACCTGGTCATCCCGCCAGTTAGGTCACGAACGTCTTCATTTGAGTAGCCCCTCCTAAGGGCCTCAATTACAGCGCTTAGCCTCCTGTCGGTGGCTACTCGGAGCCAGTCCTCTAGAAGCGCTGTAGGCAGNTGCTCAGCGGCTCTCTCATCCATCGTCTCCCCATCTGATGCGTCAGACATCGTCAGGGGCCTCGGATGTGGCTTCCCGTACTCNAGACTGGCCCATGCCTTCAAGCAGGCCTCCTCGAAACTGCGTCCAATGGCCATCACCTCTCCCGTGGATTTCATTGACGTTCCAAGCCTCCTGTCAGCAGTGCGGAACTTGTCAAATGGCCAACGAGGAATCTTCACTACGCAGTAGTCCAACGTTGGTTCGAATGCCGCAGTTGTACCCTCACCAGTAATTGGGTTGGGCAGTTCATCCAAGGTATATCCNACAGCAATCAATGCGGCCATCCTAGCAATTGGGTATCCGGTAGCCTTTGATGCAAGTGCAGAAGAACGGGATACACGAGGGTTTACTTCGATGACTCTGTAATCGCCAGTTGACTGGTCTACAGCAAACTGGACATTGCACCCCCCTTTGATGTTAAGTCTCCTAATTAGCTTGAGAGCTGCATCGCGAAGCATCTGGTGGTCCCTGTCAGATAGGGTCTGCTGCGGTGCCACTACTATTGACTCCCCAGTGTGGATTCCCATTGGATCGATGTTCTCCATTGTGCAGACGATAATCGCATTGTCTGAACCGTCCCTCATGACCTCGTACTCATGTTCTTGCCANCCAAGGATGCTCTCCTCAATCAGTACCTGACCAATCGCAGAGTGAAGAATTCCCTGACTGGCAATCTCTACAAGTTCCCCCATGTTGAACGCTGTGCCTCCACCAAGTCCACCCAGAGTGAATGCTGGTCTGATCAGCAGGGGAAATGAACCGAGTTCCTCGGCCGCTTTGATCACTTCTTCTATGGAGTCGCATGCAGTAGCCTTGCATACCGGGAGGTCTATCTCCTCGCAAACTCGCTTGAACAGATCCCTGTCCTCGGCCTCGTCGATTGCGGCCAAATTGCAACCGATTAGTTCGACTCCGAGTTCGTCCAATGTNCCATTCTTCGCTAGGGCCGAGGCTATGTTGAGAGCGGTCTGGCCCCCCATTCCCGCTAGAAGAGCATCTGGCTTCTCCTTCTCCATTATGCGCTTCACAACCTCCGGAAGAAGGGGTTCGATGTATATGCGATCGGCCATCTCTGGATCATTCTGAATTGTTGCAGGGTTAGAGTTGATCAGAATTACCTCGTAACCATCTGATCGGAGGGCTCTGCACGCCTGAGAGCCAGAAAAATCGAACTCTGCTGCCTGGCCGATTCTTATTGGTCCGCTACCGAGAATTACTATGCGATTTAGGTCGTCCCTGCGTGGCATCAGGAGCCACCTCGCTTGGCTTCGATGGTCGCATGGGCCTTGGTCAACTGTTCTTCGACCATGCCTTGGAACCTGTCGAATAGTGAGGAGGCATCATGGGGTCCGGGGCAGGCCTCGGGGTGAAACTGGATTGTGAACGCGGGCTTTCCCACTAGATCTAGACCCTCTACCGTCCCATCATTTGAGTTCACATGCCTTACTCGGAAGTCTGCCCCCAATACATTGTCTCCAGATTCCGAATGAGCCCCGCTCGGATGGGGTGCTAACATTCCCTTTACCGGGTCCTCGACTGCAAAGCCGTGGTTCTGGCTTGTGATGTGGACCCTCCCCGTCTCCATATCCATGACGGGTTGATTTGCCCCTCTGTGACCGTATCGAAGCTTGTACGTCCTTAGTCCGGCGGCTAGGCCCATGAGTTGGTGGCCCAAGCATATGCCCATCACAGGCATGCCTTTCCTCACCGCGGAAGCCAGCGTTCTCCTTGCTTCAGTAGCGGCTCCGGGATGAGCTGGGTCGCCCGGTCCGTTAGAGGCGAAGAGTGCATCGGGCGACCAGTCCCGAAGAATCTCCTCGATACCCATAGTTGCAGGGCACCAAACGACCTCGAACCGTCTGCATAGTTCCCTGAGAATGTTGTACTTGATGCCGCAGTCTATTGCTGCGATCCTCGGAAGCCTGCGACCATCTGAATCCTCTGCACCTGGGTTTAGCAGCACGGGGGACTGGGTTGTGACCTGACCAACGAGATCGTCGGCATCTGGAGGTGTCAATTCCTCCAGGATTGTGTTCATCTCTGACTCTTTCTCTGCGGGACCGAAGACGCAGAGGAGCGTTCCATGCTCCCTTACCCTACGGGTCAGGGCCCTGGTATCCACCCCCTCGATACCTGGAACGTTGTGGGCCAGCAATAGATCATGGACACTGCCAATTGAGTCCCTATGGTCGGGCGTATGCATATGCTGGCGGCATACCACGCCCCTGGGGTGGACGGATGATGACTCTGAGATTCCAGGAATTACCCCATAATTTCCGAGAAGTGGGTAGGTGAATGTCAGTACCTGTCCCGCGAAAGAGGGGTCCGTCAGGCTCTCCTGGTAGCCGCACATGCCAGTGGTGAAGACCAATTCGCCCTCGGCAATTACCTCGGCACCGAATAGGCGTCCTTCGAACCTCGTTCCATCGGCTAAAATCAGCAAGCCGCGGGACCCGCTAGGGTGTTCAGATGGGCCCGAATCGAGCAAAGCGTCGGCAGCGTCGGGAAACGAAGGGGCAGAGTCGACGCCAGCAACTCCGGCTCCGGGGGAGAATCCCCTACCGCCAGCAGTCTCCGACATCAGCAACGCTGCCCAAGTAAGGCTCTTGAACATTGACAGTGTTGAATGGAAAAATTGGACTTAGTCATTCTTCTTCATGATTGATGACGACCTTTCCCTTTGGCGATGGCAAAACCTCAATCTCACTGCCTCGGAATCTAGAAGTCTCATCGAGAGGTCCCACCCATGCATCCAGGAAAACCGCCAATGCCGCAACCTCGGAGTGTGGCTGGTTCCCCACTGAGACATTGAAATCGGCTATTTCGAATGTTTCGGCGGGAACCTTCGTTCCACCGACCACCACAATTACTTCCTTCTCCCTCGGAACTTTCGGAATGCAGTCCCTCCAAGGCTCCCCATACATCGTTAGATGGACAATAGTTGCATCTCCAGACTTGGATTTGGAACGAAGCCATGACATAGGCTTCGGTTCGTAACTACTCTGGAAATGACCTCCAAATCTCCGAGTAACGGACTCCCATGTCTCCAGAGCAGAGGGGTCCTCCTCACCAGAAAGGACAATTCGATCCGCTCCGAAGGCTCTGGCAGTAAGTCCGAGATGCGATGTGATCCTCTTATCCCTCTCCCTCCTATGGCCGAGCCTTAGGACTGAAATCTTGGCAGGTTCTGCTCCTTCCATGACATCATGCGTAGGGAGGGGCCTCATCAGCATGACCCTCGAAGGATTGCTCGCTAGAAGTCGGGAATACCTCGATCCCCATGTTTAGCATGCTAGCCCTGACCCATTGCAGCAGCATTGCATCAAACATGAAATGCGACGCAAATCCGACCATCACTGCAAGAATAACCAGCCTTCCCGATGCGAACAGTGCATTTCCCCCTTCCACCTCATTGTATCCGAATAGAACTGGCTCGATTATGTAGAATAGAGACAGGACAGCGAGCCCGCCTCCTACTTGCGAAAGGGTCGTGTTTCCCTTCTCCCTCCCTACGACGGTGAATAAAGTCGCAGCCACGACCAGAATTGGCACGATCACGCTTACTGACTGAAAATCGAATGAGCCCAGTAATGACTCTGGAATCTCGGAGTCGTTCATCCTCTCGGAACCCTTGCTTATGGCAATCCACCAGAATAGCAGGCTGGAAATGAATAGGGCCCCAGATATCCTCCCCCTTTCGGTAATCATGTCCCTTACATGATGGGCGTCCCTGGGTTTTAACCTCTGTACAATCGACTCCAGAATGAATAGAGTCTCGGGGTGGTGGGATTGCTCAGATTCCTGCGGAGTCTGTGCCTGAAGGCCCTCCTGCAATTCATCCTCGCCCAGAACCATCGCCCGATTGCCCCTCCGTCACATCATAAAGCAATCGTCGCTTGCNGGAGCCAGATGGCCGACTGGCGACCCATGCTGAATCGCCGGGAGGGCGGATTTCCAAGGATAATGGGGGTAGTCAACGTCACTCCCGACTCTTTCCACGCCGACTCTAGAAGTCCCGATGGAGCCAGGGCCGCTTCTGTAGCAGCGGCAATGGTAGAGGAGGGGGCATCGTGGATTGACGTGGGCGGCGAGTCGACACGCCCGGGTGCAGAATCAGTCAGCATCGGAGGAGAGCTGGGCAGGGTCATTCCGGCCATAGAAGAGATCAGGGCTGAATTGCCAGATGTCTGCATTTCGGTAGACACTAGGAGGGCTGAAGTTGCCAGAAAATCTCTGGAGGCCGGGGCCGACATGATCAACGATGTCTCGGCCTTGGGAGACCCCGGCATGGCGGAAGTGATTCTCGATTATGAGTGCCCTGTTTGCCTAATGCACATGAAGGGGCTACCGGAGAACATGCAGGAAAATCCCCGATATGGGGACGTCGTTGGTGAGGTTCGGGATGCCCTATCTGACGCTTCCAAGCATCTCATCAACTCTGGGGCAGAACCATCGTCCATCATCGTCGACCCCGGCATAGGATTCGGGAAGACTCTGGAGCACAACCTTGCACTACTGTCTGCGGGAACCGAAGTCGTCCCNCTGGAGGGCATGCCCCTAATGTGGGGGGTTAGCCGGAAGAGCATGTTCAGGGACCTTCTTGGGAGGGAGTCCTCGGGGGAAAGGCTGGCTGGCTCGCTGGGCGTAGCCGCTATGGCTCCCGAGAAAGGAGTGGATATCATTAGGGTTCATGACGTCGCTGATCACTCCGACCTGTATACTGCTATGTCTGCACTGAGGTGACCCAATGGAGAGCGTGCGAAGGAATGTGATTCAGGTCGATGAGAACCTAAGAATTGTCGGCACTGCCCACGTAAGCAGCGAATCCGTCGAGNTGGTTCTCGAACAGATAGAGTCCTGGGAGCCTGACGTAGTAGCCGTCGAGCTTTGCCAATCAAGGCTTGACTCATTGAAAGAGCCGGAGCAGTTGGACTCGGAGGATCTACTGAAGATAATCAAAGAGGGTAGGTCGTCCATGATACTCCTCCAGTCCGCTCTGGCGGCTCAACAGAGGAAGATGGGTGTTTCATCCGGGGAGAAGCCGGGGGCGGAGCTTCTTGCAGCAGTGAGGGCCGCAGAGGAGGCNGGGGTTCCAATCGAGTTGATCGACCGTGACGTAGTAATTACCCTGAGGAGGGCTTGGAAAAGGATGGGAATTATNGAGAAGTACAGGGTCATGAATGCATTGCTGTGGGATGACGATGACGATGACNTATCGATCGATGAGGTCCTAGGTGACTCGGACCTGCTTAGCAATCTGATGGAGGATGCTAGGGAGGTTGCCCCAGGGGCTGGCGAGGTCCTGATTGACGAAAGGGATGCCTTCCTAGCAGGAAGGATCCAGCAGATTAGGGGCAAGGGCAAGGTCATGGCAGTTGTCGGGGTGGGTCACTTGAGCGGAGTCATAGAGCAGCTCTCTGAGCCTTCGGTGGAAACGACGGGNAGGCTCGCTGAACTAGGCCGAGAGCCGAAGAAATCAGTGTGGCCAAAGGTCGTTTTGGCCATGATTCCGCTGCTGCTCTTCGGCGCAGTGGCATGGATGGCATACAATGGCCAAATCGAGCAGCTCAAGCAGACGGCCAAGACTTGGTTGGTCCTGAATGCAATTTGCGCAGGAATGGGGATCATGATTGCTAGGGGCCATCCGCTTTCGATTCTGGTGGGGGCAGCGATGTCCCCAATCACATCCCTCAACCCGACCTTGGCAGCAGGGTGGTTCGCCGGGTACACCCAACTGAAGGTCTCCCCACCTACTGGGAAGGACGCCCAGGACTTCCTGAAGCTCGACGAGGTGTCATTGTTCTGGAAGAACAAAGTAGGCAGGGTTCTGATGGTCACAGCCCTTGGAAACCTCGGCTCGAGTGCAGGAGCGTGGCTTGCAGGGGGCGCGATTATCGGAATTCTGCTTTGAAAGGAGCCACAGAATCATTTTCCACCGAAGCCCCTTCGTAGGGGTTAGAATGGCAAACTATGGATTCGTAATCGACAATAGGACGTGCATCGGTTGCCATGCATGCACCGTTGCCTGCAAATCGGAACACGACGTGCCAATAGGAGTCAACAGGACCCACGTGAAATACATCGAAAAGGGCTCATACCCCGATTCGACCCGTGAGTTCAGCGTCCACAGGTGCAACCACTGCGAGGATGCCCCCTGCACGACCATTTGTCCNACCACGGCCCTATTCACGAGAGCCGANGGAATCGTTGACTTTGACGATGAGAGGTGCATCGGATGCAAGTCATGCATGCAAGCATGNCCATACGATGCCCTATACATCGACCCAAACAAGGGGACTGCTGCGAAATGCAACTACTGCGCCCATAGGGTGGAGAACTCATACGAGCCCGCATGCGTAATCGTCTGCCCCACGGAATCTATCGTCTCGGGGGACCTGGATGACCCATCGTCCAAGATATCGGAGATCGTTTCCACGCAGAACACGACTGTAAGGAAGCCGGAGTCGGGAACTATCCCCAACGTATACTACATCGAAGCGAGCGAGGAGATGCTGGACCCCGCTGCAACTGACGTAACTGGCTACGGGATGTGGACTGATCAGGCGTTCGGAGTCGGGCACTTCGCGAAATATGCAGAAAGCAGACTCGGCGAGGCGGACACGCAGTCAATGATCGTACAGCTAGCCCTCGAAAAGAAGGCGAGGAAGTCNGCCCCCAGGGACCAGGCAATAATCCGGGACGTCATGGAAAGGCTGGCTGACGAATCTGGTTCCGCAAAGAGATCATACGACCAACCGAGCAAGGGGGTCCTCTGGGGATGGGAGGTATCGGCATACATCTGGACCAAGGGAATCGCGTCAGGGACCTACGTAGTAGCCGTACTTGCAATGTTGAGCGGAATGGTGGAGATGAGTGACGACCTTTGGGCGATGACGCTGGGGGTGGGCATTGCTTTCCTTGCCCTNACGGGGCTTCTGCTAGTTATCGACCTCGACAGNCCGGATAGGTTCCTGTACGTCATTCTGAGGCCCAATTGGGACTCGTGGCTGGTCAAGGGCGCCTACGTCCTCTCAGGGTACGGAGGGATTCTAGCCCTCAGCATCGGNGTTCTACTTCTGGATCTTGATCGCTCGTTTATCGNCTACCTGGCGATAGCGGGA
Source organism: Methanobacteriota archaeon (assembly GCA_002725315.1). Taxonomy (GTDB): domain Archaea; phylum Thermoplasmatota; class Poseidoniia; order Poseidoniales; family Thalassarchaeaceae; genus UBA36. The sequence continues at coordinate 11,435 of PBOL01000014.1, forward strand.
GTGCCCCTTGCATTGCTAACCGGAGTCTACACGGCCTGGCTTCTTGGGCAGGCCAAAGGGAGGTCTTGGTCCGAAGACACACTGCTTCCTGCCAAGTTCCTGATCGAGACCCTGCTAATCGGGGCTGCGGTTTTCTTCCCAATGNCCCTCATGGACCCACTGGCGATTTTGGTTGGGACGGTNATTCTAACAGGGATTCTAGTCCACGACAATAGGCTGGTTGTGAAGCCCCAGATGGAGCCGTTGCTGTGAGGTGTTTGATTGGGTAGGACATTCATCGAGGACATGGCTCAGCGCCTTCGAATAATACCTAACCTGGATAGGGAGAAGGCCAGTGGGGCGACGAGCCAACTGAGGCCATTCCCCAAACCAGATGAGTGGCACGATCACGTCGAGCTCGATGCAAACGAATGGCCAAGGATGGTCGAGAGGCGCTACTCACTCGTCCCGACGACCTGCTTCAACTGCGAGTCTGCGTGCGGACTGCTTGCCTACGTCGACAAGGGGTCTGGGAAGGTCACAAAATTCGAGGGGAATCCCCATCNCCCTGGGAGCAGGGGCAGAAACTGCGCCAAGGGACCAGCCACGATCAACCAGATCAACGATACAGAGAGGATACTTCGCCCGATGAAGAGGGTCGGCCCGAGGGGAGAAGGGGGATGGGAGGAGATTTCCTGGGAGCAGGCACTTGACGAAATTTCCACCAAGATCAGGGAGTCCCTCAAAACAGGGGCCAAGGACAAGGTAGTCTACCACGTAGGACGGCCNGGTCATGAGGGCTACACCAACAGGGTCCTGAAGGCATGGGGGGTAGATGGCCACAACAGCCACACCAACATCTGCTCCGCCGGAGCGAGGACAGGATACGCACTATGGCACCGCCATGACAGGCCTTCACCAGACCACGCAAACGCCAAGGTAATCCTGCTAACTTCCTCCCACTTGGAGACTGGCCACTACTTCAATCCGCACGCNCAGAGAATACTAGAGGGNATGATGGATGGNGCCAAGTTGATCGTAATAGATCCCCGCCTGTCCAACACTGCGGCAATGGCCGACCACTGGCTGCCGACGTGGCCCGGCTCTGAGCCTGCCCTTTTCCTATCATGGGCAAGCATGATCCTGGAGAAGGGCCTATTCGACAGTGACTTCCTAAAGAACTGGGTTAACTGGGAGGAGTGGTTGGAGGCGGAACACCCAAGGGAGGAGAGGTCGTTCCAGAGGTTCATCGAGCTTCTCAAGCAGGAGTACTCCCAGTACACCCCAGAGTTCGCGGCGAATGAGTGCAGGATTCCTGTCGAGCAGGTAATCGAGGTCGGGGAAATAGTCGCCAACGCTGGGAGCCGCCTAGCAACCCATGTCTGGAGGGCCGCTGCTATAGGGAACTTGGGNGGGTGGCAGGTCAGCAGAACCCTNCACTTGCTAAACGTCCTCACTGGCAGCGTGGGGACCGAGGGGGGGACCTCGCCCAACTCTTGGTCCAAGTTCAAGCCCGAACTCTTCGACGTCCCCCCGGACCCTGACGGATGGAACGAGCTACACTTCCCGCCAGAGTACACGCTATCTCACTACGAGATGAGTCACATNCTACCTCATCTGATCAAGGACGGCAGGGGTTCTATGGACGTTTATTTCACCAGGGTTTTCAACCCCGTATGGACTTACCCGGACGGCTTCTCCTGGATCGAGATGCTCCAGAACAAGCAAGCCATAGGATGCCACGTGGCACTGACTCCGACATGGAACGAGACTGCCTTCTTCGCNGACTACGTCCTACCGATGGGGCACGCATCCGAGAGGCACGACGTGAACTCATACGCCACAAGCTCGGGCAAGTGGGTCGCGTTCAGGCAGCCGGTTCTGAGGGAGTACGCCCGGAGAGAGGGCAGGGAGGTCGAATTCACGCACGAGGTCAACCCCGGCGAGGTATGGGAAGAGGACGAGTTCTGGAACGAGCTATCTTGGAGGATAGACGACGGGACCATGGGGATCAGGGAGCACTTCATGAGCCCTTACAGGGANGGTGAGAAAATAACGATCGACGAGTACTACCAGTACATGTTCGAGAGGGTGCCCGGGCTGCCCGAGGCCGCGGAGGCAGAGGGTACCGATCCACTTGGCTACATGAGGAAGCACGGTGCCTTCCAGATAGAGGAGGCGACCTACAAAAAGCACGAGGAGGAGGGTTGGCCGACCCCAAGCGGGAAGCAGGAGATCTACTCGAAGAGCATGGTTGAGTTCGGATACCCAGAGCATTCCATCCCCCACTACCGGGTGATGAGCCACGTTCACCCNGACAACCTACAGGGGGAGGATGAGTACTGCCTGCTCCCCAACTTCCGACTGCCCCAGCACATCCACTCCCGCTCTGCCAACGCCAAGTGGCTGGCTGAGATCGGNCACAGGAACCCCCTCTGGGTCCATCCCAGCGACGCGGCCAAGCTCGGGGTAGAGGAGGGGAGCCTCCTGAAGGTCGAGACGGAGATCGGCTGGTTCATCGACAAGGTTTGGGTGACCGAGGGGATCAAGCCAGGGGTCATCGGTTGCTCTCACCACATAGGACGATGGAGGAGGAAGCAGGACTCAGGCAACCGCTACATGACAAACGAGGTAGAGATAGAGGACTTGGGTGGGGGCAAGATGAGGATGAGGACCACCTCGGGAGTTCGTCCGTGGGAGTCAGAAGACCCCGATACCAATAGGGTATGGTGGAGGGACGGGGGTGTGCACCAGAACATCACGCACGCCGTTCAGCCCGANCCAATTAGCGGTGCCCACTGCTGGCTGCAGAAGGTCCGGATATCCAGNCCTGCAGATGGTGAGAGGTACGGTGACGTCGAGGTGGATACCGGCAANTCATTCGAGTACTACAAGAAATGGAACGAGATGGCCAAGGAGAGGGAGAAACATCCCCGTAACGAGAGGCGGCCTCTGTGGATGAACAGGCCCCTGCCTCCGAGGAAGGAGCACTGGTTCATTCCTGAGTAATCGGAACCGCGGAATCAGNTACGCCCCAATCCACTGCTTCCCAGACCCTCTCGTGGACGTAGTAGAATCCCATCTTCAATGGGAACTCGATTACGATGAACCATCCCGCCGTCTCNATCTCCCCTGTAAGGAGTCCAGCAACTGCCGCACCTGTCAAAGTTGCAATTATTCTCCAAGCAAATGTCTTCGCAAGGACGCGTTCCCTAGTGTACATACCCATCGCCATATCATCGCGCCGGCCTAGCACGTGGCAATTAACCTAAGCGGTCCCTAATCCTGAGTTTGCCTGTTTTTCTATGCGGGAGGGGCTACCGGAATTGAAGATGGGTCGATGGGTTCGACATCTTCCAATCCCCAGTCGCTCCAGCTCCATCCTCTCTCATGCAGGTAGTACAGGAACATCTTTGTGAAAAGTTCCGTTACTCCTACTGCCGCTCCTGCAGACCAGCTTCCTGTCACTAACCTGGTGATGATTATGGTATCTAGCGTTCCAATCGTTCTCCAGGAAACTGTCTTTGCGAGGCTTCTCTTCGGTGTTGGGTGTCCGGTGCCGGGTATGTGGGCCATGGATATCGTCCATTTCGATAGGGGATAACCCCTCCGACTGGAAGTTCTGGCGAATTAGGCCGATTCGATGACTAGGGCGATTCCCTGGCCGCCCCCGATGCATGCGGTAGCGACTCCGTACCTACCGCCTCCCCTCTTCAACTCGTGAGAGAGAGTNAGGACCAACCTCGTTCCCGTTGCAGCCAGNGGGTGACCCAGTCCGACNGCNCCGCCATTCACATTNACCCTGTCATAGTCGATGCCGAGGTCCTTGATGCAAGCGACCGCTTGTCCGGCGAATGCCTCGTTTATCTCCCAGAGGTCGATGTCCGCCACGGAGAGTCCCGCCTTCTCGATTGCCTTGATGCTGGATGGGACTGGCCCGTAAGCCATGATGCTGGGCTCCAGGCCGACAACACCCCAAGATACGATCCGGGAAAGGGGCTCGTCCCCATCAGACTCGGCTCTGGAGGCGGACTTCACCACCACCGCGGCCGCTCCGTCCACTACTCCTGATGCATTTCCGGCCGTGACCAAAGAGTCGGGGCCAAAGTGGGTTCTCAGACCGGATAGCGTCTCAATTGTGGTGCCTATAACTACGTGGTCCTCATGGGTGTGATCGACCAATCCATCGGCAGTCTCCACGGGCACTACCTCTTTTTCCCAGGTCCCTGAAGAGATGCTGGCCTCGGTTCTCTGGTGGCTCATTGCAGCATACTCGTCTGCTTGCTCCCGTTGGACTCCCTTCCTACGGCAGAGCTCGTCGCTCGTTTGGGCCATGAACATTCCACTAACCCCGTCCACCAGGTTGGTGAAGAGATAGTCCTCCATGTCCTGTGCAAGCTCCTCTCCAGCAGTTGGAGGTCTGCCGAGCTTGTACCTGTCCCTCATGCCCCTGAGGACATGGGGTGCCTGGCTGAGGTTCTCCATACCCCCTGCTACGACTACGTCCGCCTCTCCCAGCATTATCATCTGGGTAGCGCTGATGATCGACTGGGCCCCGCTTCCGCAGAGCCTGTTCAGAGTCAGCATAGGGACCTCCTCGGGGATTCCGGACCTGAGTCCCGCGTGCCTGGCCCCGAAGATGGCTTGGCCTGAGGTCTGCAGGGCGTGACCCATCACCACGTGTTCTACGCTAGTTGGGTCTGTCCCAGTCTTCTCCATGGCCCCCTTGATTGCGATGGTTCCAAGTTGCTCTGCAGAAACTGATGCGAGTCGTCCGCCTGGTCCGCCATCGCCCCTCTTCCCACCGAGCCACTCGCAGAAGGGAGTCCTCGCCCCTCCTACGACAACCGCTCCCTCTGTCATTTGGCTACATCCATTGATCATGACTCGTCGGACTCGTCGGTCATCGAGCCCAGGTAGTCTGGAAGTTCGACTCCCGACATCTTGGCGACGTCATGGATCGGAGGCAGGCTCTGGACGAGGCTGCTAACGAAGTTGCTGGTAGCGGAGTTGCCGTCTGCGTTGTTTCCGCTGTCCCATACCGTAATCTTGTCTATCTTCAGATTTCGAATGGCCTCCACCTGAGCGGAAACCATTGCCTCGATCTTCTCGACCATTAGTAGGGTTGCTGCGGCCTTAGGATCGCCCGATGCGCTTGCAACGAGGTTGTTGTATCCCTGTGCCTTGGCATCCAAGACCTGCTGGATACCAGATGCCTCTGCTTCGTACTTCGCTAGTATTGCGTCGGCCTCACCACGAGCGATTCGGCGCTGGCGCTCTGCCTCTGCCTCTGCGGCGATCTCGACCTGCTGCTTGGCGACTGTCTCTCGGGCAATCTCGCTAGCTCTGAGCTTCTGCTCCTCTTCCTGGTAAAGCGCCTTCTGAATCTCGGCCTCGGCTTGTGCGGTGGCTACGTCGGCTCGCTGCTTCGCAGTGGCCTCCTGCTCTGCCAAGTCTGCGTTGACCCTTGCGATCTCTGCTGCGGAAGCGTTCTCGCCGGCTATTGCCAGTGCCTCCTGCTCCTGGACGAAAACACGCCTGTCGGCCTCAGCGGCCTTCTCTCCCTTCTCCGCCTCGGCATCTGCGGCTGCTACCTGCGTCCTTCGCAACTGGTCGGCCTCGGCCTTACCGATGGCTCCCCTCTTCTCTGCCTCGGCGACGTCGACTCGGGCCTGCTCTACTGCAGATGCAGCTGCCTTCTTTCCGATGCTGGCGATGTAGTCCGCCTCGTCAGTGATGTCCACGATGTTCACGTTGATCAGGAAAAGCCCGACCTTCCTCATCTCGGCGCCGACGTTCCTCTGAATCAGTTCAAGGAACGCGTCCCTGTCCTGGTTAATCTGCTCGATTGTGAGTGTCGAAACTGTCAGACGTAGTTGACCGAAGATAATCTCCTTTGCCATCTCCTCGATGTCATCGACCTTGAACCCGAGAAGACGCTCGGCTGCATTGGCCATGATCGAGGGCTCAGTAGAGACGCCTATCGTGAATGTGCTTGGAACGTTGATCCTGATGTTCTGCTGGGACAGGGCGTTTTCTAGGTCGATCCTGATGGTCATGGGCTTCAGGGAGATGTAGGCGTAGTCCTGAATCAATGGCCAAACAAGGGCCGCACCACCGTGCAGCGTCTTGGAGGGTTTCGGCCTTCCCTCAGCGGTCCTCTCGGTCCGACCGTATATCACCATAATCTGGTCGGGTGGACACCTCTTGTATCGCTGCGCGAAGAACATCACTGCTGCAACAAGTATCAGTACTATTGCAAAAATCATTATTGATCCAATTATCGCTCCACCCTCATGGTCACTCATAGTCTCATCTCTTGCAATCAATGGGGGCGGCGTCACGTATCAATGCTTACCCGGCGCGCTCCGAAAATTCAGTTGGAGTTTTCAGAAACTAGTGATGCATCTAGGCCCTCTTTACTACTAGGACCTCTCCGATTACATCTACGACTTCTATGAAATCACCAGTCCCAATTCCAGCACCATCTTCGGACCTCGCATTGTAGGTCCTCTGAGCTCCGTTGACCTCGACCGTTACCTGCCCTAGTCCGCCTTCGGAAATCCGCAAGTACGTGGTGCCCTTGGAGCCGATTGCCTCTGATAACTCGGTAGTGCCATCCTGCTGCAAGTCGACGAACAACTGGAAGAGTTTGCCAGTACCGTACATGGACGCGCTGCCGGCAATCCCCCCAGCAAATATCGCCATCGTTTCCCCTCCGTCTCCCTTGAGAACCCATAGTCCACCCAAGCCGAAGAACATCAGGAAAGCCATTATCCCCTGGAAAGTTAGCGCCTTGAAAGACGCATCAGCACCCATGTCCACGTCTATCCCGAACAATCCATCGAAGACGTCAGTGGCAATTCCGCCAATCATTAGGAGGAAGAAATAGAGGACGAAAAGAATCCCCCCAATCAGTGCACTGGCAGCGAACATCAACTCTAGACCTGAGGCATCTCCGAAGCCAATCAGGCTGAACAGGTTCAGCGAATCTAACAATCCCATGCTTTCCCGTGTGAGGGATAAGATTTGACTTGTTCGGCGGCGCGTATGGCTCGGATATCACTTACGTGACATTATCATCCCGAGGTACCGTTCCATATTCAGGATTGGGCCCAACGACAAGCCCACCATTATCGCNGAAGCCATCAGGCTTGACTGGTGGGAAAGGAAACCGTCCACTATCGAGTAGGTCAGGAGCCCAATAAGTATCAGGAAAATCGGGATNGCNGCCCTGCGGAAGAAAATGTGGTAGCCGCCGAGATGCTCGAATGCGGGATTGCCGATTACCCTGTCTACTAATTCCGGACCTTGGTCCTTTTCCATTGCTTCCGCCTCAGAGATTTGCAAGCCAGGAAACCATGCCCAAGAATGTCATCCCGATTGGGATTGCGTACCAAGCTGCCTTGACGGCCCTAGGCGAATCGTCGACGAGTTCCTTCTTTCCGGAATCGGGGTCCACCTGAAGTATCGTCTTCTCTGCCTTGCTGTAGGCTGCAGCAAAATCATCCTCGTGGCGAGCTAGGAAAATCAAGAAGTATATCCCCAGGGCAAAGGTACCACCACCGGAAATCTGGATCAAATTAGCTAGGAACTCCACCGAGGCATCTCCCGCGGCAGAATCAACCAGCGCCTGGCCCAGGAGCATCTGGGCCACGCCCAGTATGAACCAGAGAATGGAATCACTCCTCGCCATGGAATGAAGAGGCAATAACCCCTCTTGAATTTGACCCCTGCACGTCAGACTTCAGCCGCCAATACTACGGGGGCGAGTCTCCCAGACTGCCCAGGTCCCCTTTGCTGTGGCAACCTTCCGGCCCCCAGAGTCCACTAATTTGCCCTCCAAGTGAGCTAGGTTCCTCCCCCTTCGGACTACCTCGGCCGTTGCAATTAGGTGGTCACCCTTGTTTACCGCATTTAGGTAGGAGATGTCTATCTGTGCTGTCGCGCACCACTCTTCCTTGGCGAGAATGGAGACGAGCGTGCCTCCCATTGCAGTGTCGAGCATGGTCGCATGGACGCCCCCATGGGCCACCCCGCCCATGTTTAGGTGCCTCTCGCCTACCGTGCACTCGACCACGCACGAGCCCTCGCTGAACTCGGTGATCTCGATCCCCATTGTCTTCGCCAGATTGTTCAGCCTTGGGATGGAGTCTTCCCCGCTCATGCTGAAGCCTCCCCGGTTTGAACGGCCCACAGCCGGGAGTAGAGGCCACTCTGGGAAACTAGCTCATCATGGCTTCCCCTCTCGGTAATCCTGCCTCCCTCCATCACTGCGATGACGTCCGCGTTACGGACAGTGGAAAGGCGATGTGCGATGATCAGGGTAGTCCTGTCCCTGGAAATCCTCTCGATTGAGCGTTGCAGGGCGGCCTCCGTCTCGTTGTCGACGTTGCTGGTGGCCTCGTCCAGTACCAGGATCGGGGCATCTTTTAGCACCGCTCGGGCGATTGCTATTCTCTGGCGCTGACCACCAGAAAGGCGGTGCCCGTCCTCACCGATGTTGGTTTCCCAACCCTCTGGCAGATCGTCAATGAACCCTAGTGCCTCGGCTATCCTCGCTGCCTCAACCATGTCTTCGTCGCTGGCCCCCGGCCTTCCATACTGCACGTTGTCCCTTACCGTACCGGGGAACAGGGTCGTTGTCTGGCTCACAAGCGATATCGAGCCTCTCAAGGAGGAAAGCGTCAGGTCGCGAACGTCATGGCCGTCTAGCATGGCCGATCCCTCCAGGGGATCGTGGAATCGGAGTAGCAGCCTGACTAGTGTGGTCTTGCCGGACCCGGTTGCCCCGACCAGCCCGACGGTCTTACCAGCAGGGACGTCTAGGTCTATTCCCCTCAGCACGCTCTCGCGACCGGGGTAGGTGAACTGGATTGAGTCGAATTTTATGCCGCCCTCTACAGACCCCAGATGCCGTTCACCCTCGACTATTCCGACCTCGGTGTCCAGTAGGTCTAGCACCCTAGTGGTCGAAGCGATGGCCCGCTGGTAGAGGTCGAAGGTCTCGCCCAGCCTGGTTAGAGGCCAAAGCAGCCTCTGGGTGATGAAGACTATCACCGAGTACTCCCCCAAGCCTATCTTCCCCTCGAGTGCGTACTTCCCGCCTATCAGCAGGTTCGCTGTGAAAGCGAACAGGATTGCCATNCNGATNATNGGNACGAANGAGGCNGAGAGTCGGATNGCGTCCCTGTTGGCNTCCCNGTATGACTGGGAGGCCTCGCTAACCCTGTCGGCCTCGCGGTCCTCGGCGGTGAACGACTTGATCGTGGTGATTCCCTGCAGGTTGTTGTTCAGGATGGCGTTCATGTCCGCCACCTCCTTCCTGACCTTGGTGTACCGCACCCCTATCCTCCTCTGGTAAAGGAAGGAACCCCCGACGATTACCGGGACGGGCAGGATGGCGAGAATGGCCACCTCTGGAGCGACGGAGAACATGATTGCGCTGACCACTATCACCGTGGTGCCGACGTGCAGGAGGTCGTTTGCTCCGTGGTCGAGGAAGCGCTCTAGCTGGTTCACGTCATCGTTCATGATGGCCATCAGCCCACCCGTGCTCTGCTCCGAGAACCACTGCATCTCCAGGTCCTGTATGTGCCTGTATGCCTGCATCCTGAGCTCATGCTGCGCAGTCTGCGCCAGGTTCCTCCATATAACCCCGTAGAAGTACTGGAAGAGGGACTCGAGCACCCAGATAGCCACGGTTATGGCAGCCAGAACCTGCAGCTGTACCCAGGGGTCGGTGTATCCGAAGCCCGCGAGGAATGAGTCCTCCTGCGTGGCAACCACGTCGATGGCCATCCCGATCAGAACGGGAGGGGCCAGGTCCCATATCTTGTTCAGGACCGAGCATATGGCGGCGAGGACGATGGTGCCCCTGTGGTCACTCAGCTTCGAGATGAGCCTCATCAGAGGGTGACGTGTCCCCGACACATCTGCCGCTAGACCTTGGTGCCTTCAATATTGAGTAGGCGCAAGGCGTCACGCGGAGTCGTCGGAATCCTCTGATTCGGAGGATATGAGGCTGGTTTCCCTCTGCCCCTGGGTCCTTCCGTAGTGGTAGATCGCCATTACCAGCATGGCTGCCATTACCAGCTCCAAGCCGAAGAACGGGATCCACGTCTCACCAGACTGCCCGGTAGCCCCGTCATTGGGCTCTGGCTCGGGCTCAGGCTCCGGCTCGACCGCAGGGGCCGGTTCGACTACCACAGTGCCGACCATGCCCATCTCCTCGTGGGGCTCGCAGACGTAAGTGTGGGTCCCATTCGTCCCGATCTCGAAGGTGAAGGAGTAGTCGACCTCCCTGGATGGCTCGCCCGAGTCGAACAGGCCATCGTCGGCCACCGCATTGTGGGCGAGTAGCTCCCCGCTCCAGAAGAAGCGGACCGAGTCCCCCTCGGATATGGTGACCGTGGAGGGCGAGAAGCGCAGGTTGGTGCTGTCGACCGTCACTACGACAACCTCCTGCGAAGCCGCCCTATGCTCTATCGTGCCCGTAGTCAGCGACGCTAGGAGGACGAGGAGGGCAAGGAGGGAGTCGCGCATCGCCGATACGAGCCGATTCGGGTATTTATCCCGAACCACTTGGCGATCGTCTGAAGAAGATAGAGCAGAGGATAGCGTGTGAGCTTCATTCCAGATCATAACGATCTGCGTTTCAATTCGGAGTATAGCTTGTCTGGCAACCCACTATTGACTCTAATTCTTCTTCCGTTCGGATGTTCAAACTGAAGCTCGGAAGCATGTAAACACAGCCTGTTCACGCTGGCCTTGCCGCGACCATACCTAGTATCTCCAACCACTGGACAGCCGATTTCACTCATGTGGAGTCTTATCTGGGCCCTCCTCCCTGTGTCGATCTTAATCCTAATCAAGCTGTGAATTGGTGCAGACTTCTCCACTCTCCAGTTGGTTATCGCTTCCTTCCCGCCCCTCTCACCCTTCGGCACCAATCTCACCCTCTTGTCCCTGGATTCTTGTATGCGAGAGGTTGCCACGCCCGATTCATCAGCGGGCTTCCCGAAAACTACTGCATGGTAGATTCGCTCTACGGACCGGTCCTTGAATTGGCTTTGCAGGAAATCTCTGACTTCTGGGGACTTTGCTAGTATCATGCACCCGGAAGTCTCCCTGTCTAGACGATGAACAAGATGTGCCCGAGTGGATTGATTTCTTGAAACCCAATTCAATACCCGATCGAACATTGTATCCTCCTCTCCCATGGGTGTGGCTACGGAAAGTAGACCCGGGGGTTTGTCGACCACAATCACTTCCCTATCCTCGTATAGAATACTGGGATTAGGAATCTGGTCCACCTTCCGAGCGGGTCCCTCGACCTCTTTCCGAGAGAGAGTCTCTACGAATGTCCCGATGGAAACGGTTTCCTTGGCCCGAGTCGCCCTTTTGCCGTCTACCAGAACCCGTCCGTGATCGATCATGCGACGCAGGGAGTTCTTCTTGGCCTCTGGGTGGAGGATTGAAAGGACGTCAATCAAATACCCGCTTTCCGGTGCTTCAATGCTCGGGTTCCCCACAAATCTGGCAGAGGGTAGTGCAAATCAAGTTTGACGGGTGAAATCGGGCATATAACTTGGGATATCAACTCGAGCATGATAGCATCGAGCAACCGACTGACAGCAATGCTGCTCACACGCTAGTACTCGTTCCGCTCTTCCGGGATTTCGCTCAGGTACTGGACGAACTCGTACTCGTTCCCGTCGTGGTCGAAGAAGTAGTACCTGTGCCTGTGCGGGTGGTCCAGGTAGGTCGCACCCTGCTCGTAACCAGCCTCCAGAAGTCGCCTGGAAACCGCAGCGGCATCCTCGACGACGAAGCCGATGTGGTTCATCCCGGGATGGACGTACGGCTGGTGCGGTCCCCTCTCCGTGGCTCCGCGGTCCTCTACGCACAGGTAGGAGTCCTCGGTGCCGACATGTACCCAGCGCTGGGCCTTCTCGCCACCTCCCCCTCCCCTGATGCTGAACTCCGGCATCGCAGTCAGGAGGAAGCGGACCGTCTCGTCCACATCGGTAGATGTCATGTTGAGGTGCTCGAGGAACGGCTTCATGGATGAAGGAAGATATGATTTGCTTATGTTGCCATCGGTGATGAATCAGCCATTTTGGGCAGGGTTAATCGACGGCATCCCTGCCGGGCAGACGAGAGCAATGCGCCTGAACCGTGTCATCTCGATGGCTTTGGCCCTGATTCCGAGGGCGAGGGGGAGGGGGCTCTACGGGATTGCGGTGGTGCTGATGATCCTCCTCGCGGCGATGACCGCGGCCGTCATCTCGAACGTCGGTTACGGCGACGGCTCGGGGGAATCCCCCTCCGAGGGTGACACAGTGCCGCCCCCATCCATGCCAGACCCCTCCGCGGTAGTTGACGACATCGAGGCCCTGGCTGACTTCGGCTACCGCAAGATCGACACCGTAGCCCACGCCAATGCGGGGGACTTCATCCAGTTCCGCTTCGAGGACCTAGGCTACGAGGTCGAGGTGCAGGAGTTCACGACCGAGGAGTGCGGCTACTGCAGGAACTACGTCGCCACCTACGAGGGAGTCGATCCGGACTCGTGGATCGTAGTCGGGGGGCACTACGACGCGATATGCTACTCGCAGCAGGTCGTCATCGGGATAGAGTACCCCGGCTGCACCTCAGAGGGTGCCTACGACGATGCCACCGGGGTAGCCTCGGTCCTAGAGCTGGCTAGTCTGATGATGGAGTGGGGCGAGACCCCGCAGCACACCTGGAAGTTCGCGGCCTGGGACTACGAGGAGTGGCAGGGCTCGGGCTCCGCGGAGGGAGGGGGCATGGGCAGCCTGCACTTCGTGGAGAGCCTCCCGGAGGGAGTCAGTATCGCGACCTACGTCAACCTGGACATGTACGGCCTCAACTGGCCGGTGGAGACGCAGCTGGCCAGCCAGCTAAGCGGCTGCGACGAGGACCACTATCACCTGTACCTGTTCACCTCCCCGGTGAGTGACTGGTCCTACTACACGGACAGGGGGCTGAACGTTACCGACGAGATGAGGGAGGAGGCGGGTGCCCTGCAGTTCAGGCTGAACTCCGCGCTGCACAACGACCTCTCCTACCCCATGGAGTGGGTCAGGGTGATGGACGACACCAAGGGCAACTCCGACCACTACAACTTCATCATGCACGGGTGGCCGGCCACCTGGTTCAGGGGGATGCACGAGTTCATCCAGGAGACCGGGGACACCTGCGAGCAGTCCCCCAAGCACGCCCCGACGGACCGGATGGACGTCCTCTACCAGCTGGCAGGGGGCAGGGGCGGGCTCGAGGCGGGCATGCAGACCGGGCTGGACGCCCTGGCCGTCCTCATGTGGAGCGACGTCCAGGGCTCCTGGTGACCGCGGCTGCAGCGAGGGCCGCTAGTACGAGCGCAGTGCCGAAGCCCGGCAACGGGCTCGAAGGGGGATCGGGGTCTGGGTGGATCAGCACGCCAGTCACCGCGTTGCAGTTCCAGCAATCTTCGTTGAGGAACTCGATGTAGTATATCCAAGACTCCTCATCGGTCGTGGAGAAGGAGCCCGTTGCGATTACAGAATCGCCATCGTAGGTGTTATCCCGGTAGTCCCAGAAGGTGTAGGCCCCCGCTGTGAATGTGGTATTCTCGGGACCGTTGTCCCACTGGACGTGTATTGTTACAGAGCTGATGATCCCATCGACCTCGTCATGAGGTGTCCAAGGGAGGAGGTAGTGGATGCTGTAGTCAACCTGCGAGATCGTCATGTTCTCGGGCAGGAGCCACTCAACTACCTTGGGGGCGGAGATGTCCTCTATTTGCCTGCCCGCATCGATGTACGATCCGTCGGTATATACGAAGCGGATCGCATCAATTGCCCACACCTTTTCGACGTATATGGCGCAGACCTCGAAGGAGGATATCTGCTCCACGTCATCCAACTTGGTCTCTTGCGGGCAGTCCCTTTGCAATGGCTCTGGCTCCGGCTCGGGCTCCGGCTCTGGCTCCGGCTCTGGCTCGGGCTCGGGCTCCGGCTCTGGCTCCGGCTCTGGCTCCGGCTCCGGCCCGTTGACGCCATAGCATTGGTTAGCAAGTGGTCCACTATTGGGGGATGTGCTTCCGTCGGGACAAGTGCAACCGATGAACAGGGTATCGGTTAGCGAGGCATTGCCGAAACTAGTATTGGTAAAATCGACGCCGCTAAAGATACACCCTGAGAGGTCCATCCCAGAAAGATCGGCGTACTGTATGTCGACGTTATTTATGTCGCCGTTACCGACGGAGCAACGTGGCCCCAGGTAGACGTACTGCATCTTCCCCCAGTTCCCGTCCCACGCAGAGTAGTCGTACCCTGACCCCTCGGGTATCTCGCCGGGATACCCATAATGCTCGATTACGATATCGTAAAACTCGTCCTCCCTCTCATCGTAGGGCACGTCCATGATTCTCTCATAGTAATCTTGCCTAGAGCCAGAATCGATATGGTACGCCTCATCGGCCCAGAACCTGTGCTCAGGTAGGCGTTCGCAGTGCCACCCTTCGGGCAAGGCATCCGCGCAACCCTGAATGCCGTCCATTTGTGCGTAACTCAAATCGGCTTGGTGGAAATTGGAATGGGACATCAGCGTTCCAGAAAGGTCCGCAGCGTACAGATTCGCCCCTGTGAAATTGGCCGAGGTCAGATTGGCACCTACTAGGATGGCGTTAGTCAGGTCGGAGTACGACAGGTCGGCATTTCCTAGTTGGCAACCCGCTAGGTTGGCCCCGACCAAGTCCATATTGGGCCCAAATTCACGATCGCAGCCCTCCGTGTCTGTCACGGGCGGCACGATCGTGAAGTTGATTCCAATCGGTCCCGGGTTCCCGCTCATGTTGTCAAGCGAGGAGACCTCGGCGAGGCCTTCGGGGAGGATGTACACCTGCTGGCCAGTCGGGCTTTCGGGCTTGTCGTATGCCGTCCAGTAGTCCCATTTGAACGAAATCCTGTACGCCTGCTGCTGCTGTTCGTCGGTGTATTTGACGACGAAGGCATTAATCTCATCGGAGAAGTACATCTCATTCAGGGCCACCTCGATGAATTCGCTGTCGCTCAGGTGTGCATAGCCATCGGACTTGTCGATCCAGTGATGGGTGCTACCACTGATCGCTGCGAAGTCGAAGAAGTATGCCATGTGGCCGGGCTCTGGTCCCGTGTCGTCGGGGTCCTGCTGTGGGCTCCAGACCAGCTCCCAGACGGCCCCGGCCTCGTTCTCCCACCAGAGCCTCCCCTCGGAGTCCTGGTATACGGTGACGTTGTGCCACGAGTTCTCCATCGGGGTTCTCTGGAAGTGGCCCACGAAGTAGGAGGGGTCTGCAGGGGGCCCGGGGGTCGCGTTGCCCGCGCCCACTCGCTGGTAGAGCTCGTTTAGGTAGCAGAGGCCATCCATAGAGAAGTCCGAGAAGAACAGGGTCTCGTTGCCGTAGGGGCTCTCGGGAGCCGCCAGCACCCCGTACTGGCTGCTTGGGTATCCGCAGCCCGATATCGGTCCCGAGTCTCCGGAGAGGAGGGTCGGGTCGGCTAGGGGCCTCTCGGTCATCTGCGACGGGTCGATGGTGACGGAGCTGAGCCCCCTGGTCACCACTGGCCAAGGATCGCTGTGGGTGTAAGTCCAATTGCTGGGCTCGGACTCCGTGGAGTACGCCCACTCCTTGTACGACTCGGTGAACCACACCATCTCGGCCTCGGTGTGGTTCCTGTCGCTGATGTGGAGCACGCCGAGGTTGAACTGGCCCTCGTCGCCGTCGTGCGCTGGCACCCTCGCCCCGTACATGTCGATGAAGTCCTGGGTATCGAACTCGATTACTCGCTCGGCGGTGACGTTCGTTCCAGTGCAGAAGAGGGCGTATTCCTCCGTCACGCACGAGTCTATGGACTCGTTGACGAGCTTGTAGTTGACCTCGGTGGCCTCATCGGCGGGAAGGAAGCCCGCGATGTAGAGGAATATGTCCGACCAGACCATGCGCTCCGGGCCGTCGGGTACTATCCTGAACGAGCCGTTGTCGTGTATCAGCCTGACCTCCGTTCGATCTCCGTTCTCGTCCTCGATCTGAACGGCGTAAGGCCACCCCCTGTCCGGGTCCCAGAATGGCCCCGATAGGTCCCCCCTGACGGTGGTGTCGCTGTCTAGGTGCATCCCGTCACCGCTGTTCCACGCACCCTCGCCCTCCTCGGGGAACTCCCCCGAGTCGAGCCCCAGGAAGCCGTGCCCGACCTCGTGGGTTAGACCCCAGTTGGCGACGGACTGCATGTGGAGCATCCCCCTGAGTTCAGGGTGCTCCCGCCCGTCCAGAGGGGAGTAGCAGTGAGAGAAGTGCTCGCAGGGGGGGTTCATTCCGATGTTGCCGACCGGATCGTGGAAGCGCACGTACCCGGCCCCTCCCACTGAGTCCCTGGTCTGTATCGAGATGAAGTCGAACACGTGACCAGAGACGTTCCATGCGTCATAGCATGCCGTGCAAAGTGACGGGCTGACGTGCTCCCACCCGTTGGACCACCGCTCGCCGTATGACTCCCCCATAGTGACGAAGTATCCTCCTTCCGTGGTCCTGACGTTGTCTGAGGCCTGCTGGAACGGTGCTGATCCCCTCAGCGAAGTGTCCAGAACGGCCATACCCATGACCTCGGTCGCGACCTCCCCCGGCCCCAGGACGTCCTCGGGGAAGTGCAGGCAGGCCCGAGAGTAGACTCCGTCGCCCGAGACTGCGTCCCCGTTTGTACCATCGTCGAAAAGATCGTGAGGTCCGCTCTCGTTCCCTATCTGGAAGCTGAGCCAAGATGGTATCCTTGTGCTGCTCTCGCCCCAGGGGCCCTCTCCGTCATTGGAGCGGTAGGTCAGGGTGAACGTCTCGTCCAGGAATACCACGGAAGGCTCGATCTGGAGCTTTCCAGAAGGCAGTGCGGCGGCCTGAGCGGGCCCAAGCGGGTGCGCCTGGCTGGGATCGCAGTCCCCGACCATCTGCGGTTCGAAATCTGCTGACCCCTGGTTGGGGTCGGACTGCGCGGAGGCATGATCGAAGGACGCTAGCCCGGAGAGGATGCTAAGGAAAACTATCAACGATATTGCTACTGGCTTGCTACTCATAGTACCGCATAGGGGGNGTGCCCTTCAGCGTGCCTATGGGCAGCTAGTCATCACCCTCAGTACATGTCATTCGCGAAGCCCAGAAGGCCGAGCTCGTCCAACTTGTCCGAGGGGGCCAGGAAGGTTACCTGGACGACTCCCGGTGCCCTTCCAATCTCGATCGAGCCGGTTATTGTGGCCCTGTTACGGATCTCCGGGACTGTCACCCCTAGGAGCTCAGCGGACCTCTCCAGGCCGTTCTCTGTGGCCGAGTTGAGGTCCGGTCCTGTTCCGACCACGGAGATCGGCACGGCGTCCTCCACCCCTGCCATCCCCCATTCGCTGGCGACCTGTTCTGCTAGAGCCCTCTCCTCGTCGGAGATGGGCTTGGCCAGGAAGGGAAGGTCCTCTTCCACGGGGAAGATGATCGGCCCGTCGATGTCAAGTCCCTTCAGTACGTGTACCTGCAGTGTCACGGTCCCAGAGACGTCCGTGGTGTGGCCGGCAATCTCGCCGTCGCCCTGCATGGCGTGCATGTCACCCATGTATATCCCCCCTCCCGGGACCTTTACCGGGCATATCACGATAGATCCGGCCCTCACAGCGTCGATGTCCATGTGCCCGTCCGTGCGGTGCTTGAGATCGTCAGCGGTTATCGCCTGCGGATGTGGCGCACCGACCAGGAAGGTCCCGAAGTCCCCTGCGTTGTGGGAGTCGGGCATGGCTATCGAGGGGCAGGTGCCCAACTGGCCCATGAAGGGCCTGAGCCTAGCAACGAGACCCACCAGGTGATGCGGGCAGAAAGTCAGTATCGAGTGCTGGATGGCGTTCTGCGGCATGGCTGCGTAGTGCTTTGCGTCATGAGCGATCTTCTCTGATGCAGACTTGTCGAGGGTCACCCCCAGGCTCCTATTGTTGTCGAACGCGATGGTGTATCCGTTGGTGAACTTGAACGGGCTGGCAGGCTTGTCAGTTGACTTGAACCTGACAGCGTCCTCGCCTATTCCCTCGACGTAGCTCTCGGGGTTCAGCTCTTCGTTGTCAGGGTCGTACTTTGCCACATAGGGGTCGCCCATGAATAGCCCATCCACCCAGTAGTCGTTCCCGGATGCCGTGGCGATAGATGTCACCGATATNTCCTTGATCCGGAGGGCAATGGCATCCCCGACCTCGGCCCCTTCGACNGCCACTGGGATTGTGACCTCGTGCCCGCCGCGTAACTCCGGGGTGATCATGGGCCCCCAGCAGCCGGGTGCCGTGTTGGCAATTATGTGCCCGCCGTCCTTGACCGGGCCTAGCATCGGCTTTTCCGGGTCAAGGACCCCGTCTGTGAATTCGTTCACGTATACTGTTTCGCTTCCTTTATTTTCTTCTGTCATTTTCTCATCTCCTTGTCATCCTCCGGCTGCCGGCATCAGGAGAGTGATCTCCTGACCGGGCTGTATCTCTTCTGCGGTCCCCCTGTGGTTCCCAGAAGCGAATGGGATCGCCTCGAGAATTGTTCCCGTTGATTCGGGATGGCTGGAGCTGATCTCGTCCAGTATGTCCTGAATCGTCGCAGGAACGCTGACTTCCACGGTCAACCTAGATGTGCCTAGCTCCTCGGCGAGCTTCCCATTCACTCGAACGGGAAATGTGCCGGTGCCAGATTGCGACATGCAACCTCATGGGGCGGTCCGCAAATAAAATTGACGAAGGGATAGGATGCGTTCGGATTAGGTGGAGTCACCATATTGGGCGGAATTGACAATAATCACCAGTAGGAGAGTGTTATGTCCAAAGCCCCTTACCGGATATGGTGAAGAGTTGGAAACTGGCCCTCGCAGTTTCGGCATTGATGCTCAGTGCACCCTCCCTGAACAGTGCATTGCAGGATGATGGTATGCAAATGGGGACGGGCCCCTCCGAAGACTACTACGATGGGACAGATGGCCTGCATGGGGCCGAATTGCACGAGAAACTGTATGACATCGTGCGAAACCACACCGTGGTCAGCTATTACTCGGCTTGGGACCACCTAAGGTATGTTGACGAGGACCCGGAAAACTCAGAAAACGTGATTCTCTTCTACATGCAGAGATCGCACTCCGAGGAAGACACGTGCGGTGACGGGAATGACTGCACGAGCGAATCATGGAACAGGGAGCATGTTTGGCCGAAGTCGCACGGGGACTTCGGGACCACCATGTCAAAGGTCGCGGGAACCGACTTGCACGCTCTCAGACCGGTGGACAACACGGTGAATTCCGCTAGGAGCGACAAGGACTTCGGGGAGGCTGAAGACGATCACTCGGAATGCACCGAGTGCGATGCATCGGCNGATGCATGGGAGCCGTCGGACGTAACCAAGGGAGACGCTGCTCGCTCTGTGTTCTACATGGACCTTCGATACAACGGGTTCGGCGATGAGCCGGCCCTTAGCCTGGTGAATAGTTGGACCGAGCCATCCGAGGACGAGGGTTACCTGGGAAAGATTTGCACCCTCTACTCTTGGCACTACAATGACCCAGTCAGCGACTTCGAGATGGAGAGGAACAACCGTGTCTACGAGATACAGGGAAACAGGAACCCCTTCGTGGATAATGCCGATTTCGTTGAGGGCATATGGGGNGAGGTTTGCGACGAGTGGGGGAATGGGGCGATCGAATACACTGACGACCTCTCCAGCTTCGAGATCGGGCCGTCCGACAGGACTGCGATGCTCACCGCCCCGGGAGGGCACGACTTCTCCAGGCCGCTTCCTCTCGTTGTCAGCCTCCATGGATTCTCCGGTAACGGCTGGCTGAACTCCTATTGGATGGACCTGTTCCAGAGCACGCATGAGAACGAGCACCTGCTTCTTTGGCCGAACGGAACTGCAAATAGCGCGGGAGTAAGATTCTGGAACGCCACCGATGCATGCTGCAACTTCGAGGACATCGATTCCGACGACGTGGAGTGGCTCACGGCACTAATCGACGAGGCCGTTTCACTCTACGGGGCCGACCCGGACGGAATCATCCTGGTGGGACACTCGAACGGGGGATTCATGTCCCACAGGATGGCGTGTGAGAGGGGCCAGCTTATCCGTTCTATNGTNAACATGGGAGGGAGCAACTACAATGACTTCGCAAACGACTGCCAGGACACNGGTCGTCCCAACATCCTGAACGTCCATGGGACTCTTGACACCGTCATATGGTACAATGGGGGAATTCTCTGGTCATGGGGGGGGCTGAACCAATACCCCTCGGCCACCCTATCGACATCATTCTGGGCCGACCGTTCCGGATGCGATGTATCGNCTACTGAAATGGGTACTCTTGACCTGGATTCCTTGGTGTTCGGGGAGGAGACCACCATGGACGAGCACCTGAACTGCGAAGACGGGAACAGGGTTGCCCTTTGGAGCATCGAAAGCGGCGGTCATACCCCCGTATTCAACGAAGGTTCCTTCGCCGAAGAAACTCTTGACTGGTCGCTGGATGGATTCGTCCGGGACTCGGATGGAGACGGGCACAGGGATGATGTTGACGTTTTCCACCTGAACCCCTACGAGTGGGAGGACTCCGATGCGGATGGGGTGGGTNACAACTCGGACGCATTCCCGATGGACAGCACCGAGGCCTTTGACTCGGATGGAGACGGAATTGGGGACAACGCCGATAGGTTTCCCTACGACAGCAGCGAAATCTCAGACCTGGATGATGACGGAATAGGGGACAATTCCGACCTCGATGACGACAATGACGGCTGGTCCGACGAGGNGGAGGCCTCATGCCAGACCGATCCCGCGGACTCCGGCTCCCTCCCGCTTGACACCGACTCCGACGGGGAGTGCGACGNCAACGACGAGGACGACGACAATGACGGCTGGTCCGACGAGGAGGAGGCCNCATGCCAGACCGATCCCGCNGACTCCGGCTCCCTCCCGCTTGACACCGACTCCGACGGGGAGTGCGACGCCAACGACGAGGACGACGACGGGGATGGGGTGGACGACTGGGGGGATGAGTTCCCGCTAGACCCTGCGGAGACCGTCGACACCGATGACGACGGAATCGGTGACAACGCCGATACCGACGATGACGATGATGGTTGGCCTGACGAGAACGAGGCGTCTTGTGGGACAGATCCACAGCTCGCACTTGACCGGCCGGCCGACACCGACTCCGACGGGGAGTGCGACGCCAACGACGAGGACGACGACGGGGATGGGGTGGACGACTGGGAGGACGCTTTCCCACGGGATTCTTCGGAATCTAGCGATAACGACCAAGACGGCATAGGGGACAACGCGGACAGTGACGATGACAATGACATGCTCACCGACTTGTTCGAGATTGAGCAGGGGACTGATCCCCTGCTTCCCGATACCGATGGGGATAGGGTCTCTGACTTCGCTGACCAGTACCCCTTGGACCCGAAGAGGCAGGAGGAGAGGGGGCTTCCGGGACTGGGGGTCGTAGGAGCGCTATTCGCCTCCGTCATCGCCGCGGTGGCCGCTAGAGAGAACGTACGCGGAGAGCGGCAGGGTGAGGAACCACCAGGAGACGATTGGGCCGGGCCCGGCTACTAGCTCTCCGTGGAAGCGGATCAGGGATTCGTATCCGGGCTCGCCCTCCTCGGGGGGGGAGTCGATCACCCCTTGCCTCTGTCCTTCCTCGAGCAGCCCGAGGTCGTATCCCACGGAGTCATAGGTGAAGGCGAGTCCCTCGAGCGAAAGCCCCCCGCCTGAGTCTGACGAGAAGTGGGCGAACTGGTCCACTGACACCGAGTCTTCCGTCTCGGAGTCGAAGCCCCCGGTCGATGATCCGCCCGAGTCCCCGTCCCCCCCTGAGAAAATTCCGAAGTCCGCGGCTGCTGCCAGGGGGACGGCGACCGCGATGAACAGAAGGCAGGCCAGCCAAATGGCAGCCGCTAGTGACTTCGTGGCCTTCGTGGGCCTGGAGGCTGCGACTGTCAGGGCGACTGCGAAGGCGGACATCAGGGCTCCGAGGGACGTGCGTGCCAGGTCCATGCAGGAGCCGGAGCACGGCTCTTCGGATTCGGCTTCCACTGGACCCTCCTGGGATTGTTGGCCGCCCTGAGCCTGCGGCTCCGACTGCGGCGTGACGTCCTCCCTCTGTATCCAGTACAGGAGGAGTGGGGTCGCGTTGTCTATGGATAGCTCGAACGTCTGCTGGTTGTTGTCTATGGAGTACTGTGTCCTGATGGTGGGCTCCCTTTCCAGTCCCTCGGTGTAGGTCCCTGTCGCCGTTATCTCGAACCAGGGGCTCGACCAAGACATCAGTACGAAGACGGCGGTCAGCACCAGGGCTGCCTTGCGGCCGTCGTCCATGCTACCGGGCCCTACTCATCCCTTCTAGAGATGAGTATTGCCGCGGTAGCGATGACTGAAATCGCAGCCACGAAACCTGGTGCCGGGACTTTGCCCGAGGACTCCTCGACGACCACCGTGGTCGGGTCGGAGTCCTCCCAGTCCCTCACGCCGTCGTTGTCGTCGTCGGTGTCGAAGAAGTCGATCGTTCCGTCCCTGTCGGTGTCGGTTGTGTCCAAGTCGGGGAGGAACTGTGGGCCCAGTATCTCGTAGAGCTCCTCAACGTCGTGCTTAGATGGGTGGGCCAGTTGGTCCATCTCCACAACTGACTTGGAGCCCGCCTTAGCGTCCCTCGCGTCCTGTCCCGAAAGGAACTCGACGTTCAGCGTCGTGGGGTGCGCGTTGACTCCGCTGATGGAGGGGCCCATGAGAACTCGTCCCTCCAGAACCATGACCATTCCAAGTGTCCTGTAGTCTGAGGTGCTCCATAGCATTGTAGCGCACATGTCCTCAAGGTCGTAAAGGGGATCCTCTGGCACGTTGTCCTCCAAGAGTACCTCTAGCCTTTCGGCGAATGCCTCCATCGTCTTCTCGAGGTCCGATTCAGCGAGCTCCTCGGCCATCCGCTCGTACTTGTCGAGATCGTCCGGCTCCGTTGGCACGGATCCAGGCTCGTCGGATCCGTCGTCGCAGTCCACGACACCGTCGTTGACCATATATCCCGCGACAGCCCAGTCGGGTTCGCCGTCGCCGTCGTAATCGTCACACCAGTGGGAAAGTTGGTCGGGGTAGGGTTCTTCGTAATCATCCATGGGCTGGGCGATGTACAGGTAGTCTCCCGACCACTCGTAACGCGACCATCCGAAGTCTTCCTCGTAGATGAGCTCGCCGTCGGCGCTAAATGAGCCGTACAGCATCTCTGCGCAGATGCCATCCCCGGAGTCGTGCGTGTACCAAGTGTGACCGAAGTACTCGCAATCATCCTGTTCGTAGTAAGAGTGGAAGAAGTGGGTCCCGTTCCTAGCATTTACCACTTGTTCCCAGGGGGCGGGGTCGAAAGACCCGAAGATGTCCCCGGGTGGTGGCAGGGCGGGCTCCTCGGTGTCATCAATATGCAGTGGGCCCTCGACATCGGCGCCGCACCACTCGGGGTATCCCGGGTGTGCGTCCACCTTGCTCTGGAAGGAGTCCTCGCCTAGGTCCGGGAGGGAGGCGATGTTGACTGCGACCCCGCAGTCCCAGATTGCGTCTTCAAAAACGCCCTCGTCGGAGTTGTCCCCGCAGTCGTCCCATCCGTCGTCGACCCAGTATGCGGGTATCTCGTTGCCGTTGTTGCACACGAAGGTGCCACCGTCGTCGCCCAGGCCCAGCTCACCGAAGAGATCCTCGGCCTCTCCGGCGACTGCCTCCCCGAGCTGCTCCACGCCGCTCTCGAAGGCCTCTGCCATGGATAATCCCATCATAACGCCCATGCCCCATGGAACAGGGGAAGTCAGTCCGCACTGTGCCTGCACGTCCTGGCCATCGACGGATATCGTCTCGGTGCCCATCACGGGCGGGCAGTCCATGCCCCAGATGGCACCCGCGAAGAGTGGCATCTCGTCGAAGAAGACCCCCTGGTCTGGGATGCTGTCCGATAGGGCCAGGTTGAAGATGTCTATGTCTATGTCCATCTCCTCGGTGGGGATGTCCTCGACAGACATCGAGAGGGAGTAGCTGGACAGGCTGTTGTAGGAGCCGTCTATGAAACCGACTTCACCGAAGTCGATGCCTGCTGCGAGCTCTTCCTCGTCGAATTCGTACCCGGGCTCTTCCTTTCCGGCCACTGCCCTAGTCTCGGAGTCCTGCTCGTTCGGCTGCTCGGCCAGGAGGAAGTGGTAGTCCACGGGTTCGAAGACCTTCCAGGTGGAGTTTACGCTGGGGATTTCGAATGACAGGGAGACGTCGGAGGAGATGTCGGGCGAGACCGTCTCGTTGGCCGCCGTGACCCCTATCTCGACGTCGAATCCCATGGAGATCGAGAACTCACCGTCCATGGAGAGTTCGGCACCGTAGACCAGCAGGTCGCTGTCTACGTACTCCACGTAGTGGGCGTTGATCACCGCCAGGGTATCCTGGTAGGCGCTGATCCATACTGTGATCTCCTCGTCGGAGTAGTTCCAGTTCGATGCCATGCCAGTGTCGGCCAGGCTGCCGTGCCTGACGGTTAGCTCTGTGATCCTCTTGCTGACCGTGTGGGACGTCCCATCGACGTCCTCCACGGTGAATGGTCCCGCCTCGTCCCAGGACTCCACGAAGAACTGGGTCGTACCGCTTAGCACTTGGTCGTACTCCATCTCGAAGCCGGCGTATGTGGCGGCCTCCTCCAGGTCTCGGTTGATCTCGTTTACGTCGACCCCGGTCATGTTGAGCATGTCGCTCTCGAAGTGGGCCCAGTCGTAGGATATCCCCCAGATATTCGAGTCCTCGGGCGCTTCGGATGAAACCACGGGCGCGTATGAGGCAATCATTAGCAGGCACATCGTCACGGCGATGCTTTCGTTCTTCATGCGTCTCCCGCTTAATGGGCAGTTATAGAATTGGCCCCTGCGCCATTATTGCGGTTCTCAGAGAGCGCGGTCGGTCCAGCAATCTGACCACAGGTCGTAGAACCTGACGTCGAACTGTTCCGTGGAGTTTGTTCGTACCCGGTACTCGTCCAAGGAGGAGAGCAGTCCCGGCCTTCCCGCATCCAGCCACATTATGCTCCACCAGGTGCCGTCTTCTGCAGTTACGTTGTAGTCGCCCCAGTCCAGCCTCATGCTAGCTGCTGACTCCCCCTCGGACCATGCGTGAATCACGACCTCGGAGAGGTCTACCTCGTGGGCCATCCCATCTGGAACCGAGCCGAAGAGTACCGTTGTGTCCCCATATGTCGCCACTAGGTCGGGCTGCTGTGGGACGAAAGGAACCTGTGATCTGGGCAGTCCCTCTCGGAGCTCGATCGAGACGTCCTCGCCTGTGGTCACCCGGATCGTGAACTCGTAGTCCTGGCCCGAGTATACCTCGATTGCGCTGATCCGCGGGCTGAGCCCATATAGCTCGACTATGAATTCGTGGGTTCCGTTGCTGGCGCTGGCGACCTGCTGGGAGGACATGGCGTCCCCCGTAATGGTCCAAGTGAGTCCGGAAAGTGCCGTCGTGTCGAAGGCGAATGGGGGCCATAGGCCGCCTGGGTCCTGGGATGCCTTCTGGGCTAGCTCCACGAATGGGTCGGCGAGGTTCGGCTCCGCGTCCCTCCCCTGGTACCACTGCGAGCCGGAGCGCACGTTTGTCACACCCTGGCCATCGACCATCTCCGTGTCAATCAGAATCGCGCCGGAGACCACGTACCTAGTGGACACGTACCGGAGCCCTGCGGACTCGTCCTTGGCCACGTCCCACGCTATCTCGCCACGCTCGCCATTCTGCTCCTGGACTAGCGTGCTGCGCACCCTGACCCTCTCGTTCTCAGAGGCCAGTGCAAGCACATCGAAGGAGCCGTCCTCCGTAATCAGGGCATCGAATGCCTCGCTGGTAAGGGGGAAGCATGTGTTGTCCGGGCAGGGCCTGACCGTTGGCACCTCCAGGCATCCGGATGAAAGAGGGAGGAGTAGGAGGATTGCAGTGAAGAGGGCGCGTTTCACGCCAACACGCGGCTTGGCATACGTCAAGAGGGTATGCCAATCGCGGCACGGGGCACAAGCGATTCTGCGTCGCGCCTATATGGGAGGGCCCACGGAGATGGGGCGAGGGCTGCAATGAGCGAGGACGTCCTAGTTGTCTACAAGAAGAACTTCGAGGAAGTTCACGACCATTCCTTGAACGAGGTCCGACGGGTACTGGACCGCATGGTCGAGGACAGGGGGATAAATGTTGGATACACCGCCAGGGAGACGGTCAGGAGGGCGGACTTCGCTGAGCCAGATCTGGTAATTGTCCTGGGCGGGGATGGCACTCTGACATCGATAGCACACTCCGTGGACGACAAGACTCCGGTCATGGGAGTCAACAGCCACCCCCGGGAGGAGTCCGGGGACGGCTCATACGGTTTCTACATGGTCAGCGACCCCAGTAGCTTCGAGGAGGACCTTGCCGCGGCCCTTGAGGGGGGTGCTATTGTGAACGTCCTGCCCAGGCTGCAGGCGGAGATCGAGACGACGAGCGGGAACAGGATCAGGTGCGACCCGGCGCTCAATGACCTCCTCGTAGCGAACACGCACCAGTACCAACCCTCGAAGTACCGACTCAGGAGAGGCAGCATAGACGTCCCACAGCACTCTTCGGGGTGCCTTTTCTCCACTTTCATGGGCCAGGGGGCTTGGTTCAGGCACGTTGCCGACATCGAGGGCGAGTCGTTTCCCCCGGGGGAGGTCGACGATCACTACCTATTCGTGGCCAGGGAGCTGCCGAGGCCGGACAGGTCCGAGGACGGTTCCTACTGGCAGTGGGTGAGCGAGCCTACGGTGATGACGAGCGATATGCACAGGGGGTACGTTGTCGGGGACGGCTGGGACGAGACGCACTTCACCAGGGGGGCGACGGTCACAGTGGGCCTGGATGGGCCGACCCTGCGGCTGCTTACCTTCAGGGGCACGATGATGGACAGGGTGTCCCACTGGCTAGGTTGAATCAGAGGATCTGCTCTAGGAAAAGCTTGGTCCTGTCGTGCTCGGGATTGGAGAAGAAATCCTCGGGGTTGTTCTCCTCTATCAGGTGCCCCTCGTCGAAGAGGATGCAGCGGTCGGCGACCTCCTTGGCGAATCCCATCTCGTGGGTTACCACGATCATCGTGACGTCCTCCTTTGCGAGGTCTATCATAACCTCCAGGACCTCCTTGATCATTTCGGGGTCCAGTGCTGATGTGGGCTCGTCGAAGAGCATGATCTTCGGGTCCATAGCAAGCGCCCTTGCTATTGCCACCCTCTGCTGCTGCCCCCCGGATAGGCCGCTTGGGTACTTGTAGGCCTGTTCGGGTATGCCGACCCTCTCCAGGAGCTCCATTGCCCTGGCCTCGGCGGCCCTCTTGGGAATTCCCTTGACCTTCATCGGGGCCAGGGTAATGTTCTCCATGATGGTGAGGTGCGGGAAGAGGTTGAACTGCTGGAAGACGAACCCTATCTCGGAGCGCACGTACTTCAGATCGGACACCGTCGTGTCCTCGTCTACGGTTATCCCGTCTATCTTTATCGTCCCGCCGCTGTGGGGCTGCAGGCGGTTCAGGGTCCTGATGTACGTGGACTTGCCTGATCCCGAAGGGCCCAGGATCACGATGATCTCCCCCCTCTTCACCTTGATGTCCACTCCCTTCAGTGCCCAGAAGTCGCCGAAGTTCACCTTCACTCCCTCTGTCTCAATTATCATATCGTCGCCTTCGTCACTCATGCTGCTTCTCCTCCTCCTTCTCTGACCAGCCCAAGGTTCCTCTCGACCTTCATCGAGACCCTAGACAGGTAGAATGCGAAAACCCAGAACACCACGGCGGTGACGTATAGCGGCTCAAGGAAGTCCCCCAGGAACCTCAGGTCCGAGTTGGGCAGGTCCTTTGCCAGCTTGAAGAAGTCGAGGATGTTGACTATGAAGAGGAGGGTGGTGTCCTTCCAGAGTCCTATGAAGACGCTGATTATGGAGGGCAGGGTGGTCCTCACCGCGTTGGGAAGCTCGACCTGGAGCTTGGTCTGCAGGGGAGAGAGCCCGAGGGCGGCAGCGGCCTCCTTCTGGCCGCTGTCGACTGCCTGCAGCCCACCTCGGAGGACCTCCGCAATGTAGCAACCCCCGAATATTCCGAACATCAGCAGCATCCTGATGATGTCCTCGGCGTCGTAGAACGGGTCCATCAGGTCCGGCATCATGAACACGGCGAAGTAAAGCCAGCAGATCAGGGGGCCCGAGCGCACCAGCTCGATCACGGCAATCGATGGGACGTTGAAGAATAGCTGGTCGCTCTGCCTCCCGAAGGCCAGAACCACCCCTATCCCGAAGCCGAGGACGCATCCTGCGGTGGCGATTATCAGGTTGACGAACAGGCCGCCCCACTGGGATGCCTCGATTCCGTTTCCAGCTAGCTTGTCCAGCGTGGATGGGGAGCGTTCCCCTGCGATTATCTCATCGCTGAAGGACTGCGCCGGAGTGCCCCCGAGGGACTCTGCCCCGTCCTTTACTATCTGGGGAGGGTCCATTATCAGGATGGCGAAGAAGAAAGTGGCCACGGCGGCCATTGCCAGGTATGACTTCAACCGGTTTACCTTGTACTCCTCGTTGTTCTTCGCGTACAGGTACGCTAGCGTGTAGGAGACCAGTGCCCAGAGGGTCGCGATTGCCAGCTTCTCCATGACTGTGTCCGTCTTGTAGCTGACCTCAGTAGGATTGTGTGCGATTAGTGCAACTACTGACATTAGTGCCAGGAACGGGAACAGGAACCTTCGCGGATTCTCCCCGCTGGTCCCGTATGCCCCTCCGAGAACCCCGAATGTGAGGTAGAGGGACCACCAGAGTCGGAAGTTCTGGTTNATCCCGTAGCAGTCTGTCTCGTCGATGCAGACGTGCGATCCCGGTGACTGGGTCATCTGCTCTTTCATCAGCTGACCCATCATCACCAGGTCCCTGTTGGCCCAGACCACGACCCAGTCAGCCTCTACGAGGGACCAGTGTATCAGGAATGTTGAGACGACGAAGAT
The DNA here is from genome assembly GCA_002725315.1 of Methanobacteriota archaeon. Taxonomy (GTDB): domain Archaea; phylum Thermoplasmatota; class Poseidoniia; order Poseidoniales; family Thalassarchaeaceae; genus UBA36. Next base: position 40,496 of record PBOL01000014.1, read on the forward strand.
TATCCATGCAGTCGAAACCCCCAGCAGGGCCGTGGAAGTGGACTTCAGCCATGTGAGCTTCACGATTGATGAAATGGTCACCCAGTAGGTGAATGCCGCGAGGATGAAGTACAGGATGGCTAGGATGTCGGCATCCCCCNTGGAGTGCCCCATTGTCGGGTTCAGCTCNATCCTGGCATCCCTCCANGCCTCCAGCGAGAAGACCAATGCCATNGTAATGGACAGGCCGGCGATTAGGGATGACGCGATGCCCTCGTTNCGTTCGTTGATCAGTGGGTTGCCGTTCTTTCCGACCACCGATTCCTCGAATTCACTCAAGCTGAATTGTGGCTTTCGGAATGAAAGATTGGGGACCAATGCCCACGCCATATCAAGAATTTTCGGGGTCATATCTTCACGCTCGTTACTCTGGAGTTATACCAGTTCATTATCGCAGAAATCGTCAGGCTGCCGACCTGGTACGTTACAAGGAGGAGCAGGAACAGCGGGATTAGCTTACCAACGTTGTTCATCATCACAAGTATTACGTAGAAAATGTCGGTATAGGCCACGACAACGGCTAAGCTGGAGTTCTTCCAGACGTTCATGAACTGGTTGTTCATCAGAGGTATCATGCTCCTCAGTGCTTGGGGCAGTATCACGAGCCTCAGCCTCTGGTAGGGATTCAGTGAGAGGGAAATTGCGGCCTCCACCTGTCCTCTGGGCAGTGACTGGATACTCCCCCTGACAATCTCGGCGACAACGGACGCGGTGAATAGGGTCAGGCCAAGGACCATCGCCAGGAAGAAGGGGGTGATCTCGAATCCGGTNCCTTCCACTATCCCCCAAGACCCGGGTTGGTCCAAGACCCCGTCGTTGTTCATGTCCTTGGAGTACTGGGGCATGGAAAGGGCCTCCCCTACCTCGTAGATTCCCCCTGCAAGGGTGAATCCAAGGGCGATGGCGAAGGCAACGACCCAAAGGGTGAACCTGAGTCTAACCCCCTCCTCCGAGTCGTCGATCTCCAACTCGTTCATGCCGTCATCGTCGACGTTGGTGGAGACCATGAACGAGTAGACTACCAGCGCCACCCCCAGTAGNGGCCCTATGGCGATCCTAGCGTTGGACTCCAGAGACTGGACGTTGGTCCTTCCTTCGGGGAGGAAGCCATCGGAAAAGCTCCCTANGAAGGGCGAGAAAAGTGCCTCGAACCAGGAATAGTCGATTACGCCCGGGGAGAATTTCCCGGAGGGGGTCGTGAATAGCGCTTCGCCGATCGGGCCCCTCGCAACGAGGAGCGTGACGGCCAGGATGATGAAGAGGTCGGCTGCAAGGGGCTCGTACCTCCATCCCAGCGATGCGAATGGCCTTCTGAGGCTGAAACCGGAGGGGGCGGAGATTACTCGGGGCTCTACCCTGTCTCNGTGCCGAAGAAGCGCCCTCATAATGGCGAGAGCGAGGATTGCGAGNGCGAGNGCGCCGTAAGAGGCCACGGTTGTGAACCAAATTCCCTTGTTGCTGTAGTATATTGCACCGCCCAGGAGGTTCTTCTCCTCTGGCATCATGGGGAACTGCAGNCCTATCTGGGTGGCTAAAAGGAAGAGCAGTACGGCCAGGGGCAGGTTTCTGAATATCTCTACGTATGCAGTGGCTGCCGCGGAGGTTAGCTTGTTAGAGGAGAGTCTTGCTACTCCGACAATAATCCCCAGAATGGTGCACAAGAAGATGCTCACCAGGGTAACTCTGACTGAGTTGATGATTGCGGCCTTTAGGAAAANCCACCTGGCGTCGATGTTTGGCTCTGCNTCCAGGGGCCATGGATTGATCNTGAATGTGTTACCCATGTCCATGAACTCGTANCTGACCTCCCAGCGGTTTAGCATCACAGGGTTGGTCCCGTCGTTCTGCAGGAAAACCACCCTTAGGAACAGGTACATCAGGAATGGGAAAATGAGGAGGAATGCGAATGCTGCGGTCCTGTGGGACTGTACGGATGGATTGGCGCCCTCCTTGGAGAGGATGAATGCCCAGAAGGTCAGAACGAGGAGNGTGATGAGAGTGAGGAAGGAGGGGATGTCCNGGGAGATTATCGGGATCATTGATACATTGAANATCAANCCTGCGAAGACCAGGATGGTCAGCAAGGAGGCTGCTGCGGAAATAGAAGNAGGGCTCCCGTTGGTGTATTCGCGGAAGTTATGTGGCCTGATCGACATCAGGTCCTTTAGGTTGTTCTGGAGAAGGAGGATTCCGGAGACCACGCCTGCTCCTAGGAACACGAACGGNACCTGGGTGCTGGCCGAAAGTTCCATCGCCGAGCCGGAGCCGGGAGCCATACCTGGGAGAATTTCATAGCACAGCAGGAAAATGGCAATTGCAAATAGCGTAGTAGAGACGCCGTAGATTCCGGACGCATCTGGTCCCTCTGACGGTTTCTCGCCATGGTTGTCTTCCGAAACTACCTCTACCTCCCCCACCTTGACCCCGGTAATTGGGTCAATCCTGTCTTTGGCCTCCGTCCCGGGGCTGTTCTTGATTCGGCTCACGAGGCCGCGGNCGGACTGAGTTAGTTCCTCGAAGCCCTTTCTGGGGTCGGAAATGAATGCCTTGGCGCTGTTGGAGGCCCTCCCAGCCATCTTGGAAAGTTGGGCGAACTCGTTCTGTACAAGAAGGAATTGCAGAAGGATGAATCCACCGAAGACCAGNACCATCTTGTCCATGGGGTAGTATGCGAGGTTCAGCTGGGCGCCTTCCACGCATCCGNNCGTATTAGCCTTGCAGGTGATGTCTGTGGCCATCTTCGCGANATANTCTGAGGACATGCCCAGGAACTTGTTCGAGTACCTCCAATACAGCGTCGGGAGAGATATCAGCACCCCGATAGTCAGTGTGTCTCGGATGCCCNANTCGTTCTCCAAGTACGATGTGGNNGGAGTGGCAAATCTGTCCNCTGCTCGAGCGAANATCCCGATTCCCAGTAGGAATCCGAACAAACTCGCCATTGGCAGGGACGGGAGGATGCCCACGTAGGGCCCCTCCAGGACGACGTAANCAAGCCCGAGGAGGAATGCAGCGTTCGAAGACCTCTGATCTGGCTTCCTCAATACTTCGCTGAGAGGGCCCCGTAGATCCGAGATGCCACCAACGAGGTCCATTCTACCACATGCTCATCGCTGTCATCACTTGATGTTTGAGGCCCCCGGGGGAGTTTCCCCCCCGGGGGCTTTCGTTGTTCCAATCTGCTAACCTAGGTGATCAGCGCATTGGGGGTGCGTACTGGATACCACCCTCTGAGACGAGGGCGTTCAGGGTACCAGCGCGCGAGATCAGGCAGTCGTTCATGGCTGCCGATCCGCTGACTCCGTCGTA
>PBOL01000015.1 GCA_002725315.1 Methanobacteriota archaeon
TAGCACTGATGACCATGACATCAGGGGAATGGCTCATTCTAGCATAGAATGGGGGGATGAAGTAAGCGGATCCGGAGGCCTGACGGACAGGTGGGAACGGAGGATTTCTGGCCAGAGGCTTTCATTTGATGCGATTTTCGTCACTTACGAAATTACTGGAATGCACAAGTTCGCGACCTACTCAAACTTCAGCAACGAGGAAGGCATCTCTTACATTGATGGTGGGAGGGAAAGGGTCGTCGAGATAGCCTGGTCCGAAGACAACACTTGGGAGGAGGAGGAAGTTTGGGTAGAGCAAGCAGTGGTGACGATTACCGAATACAGAACTGCTTGGAATTCCGAGCAGTCGGGCATCGGCAACTATGGTGGGGGACAGTTTGATCTTGGCTTAGATTCGGAAGTAACGGTTGGAGCAGGAATTCCCCAAATAGAGTGGGTTTCAATTATGGTATTGGATGAAAATGGAAATGCGATAGAATCCGCACTAGTTGGGGATTCTGTTGCTGTAGAGGCCGTGATATCTAATACCGGTACTGCCGCTGCAAATCTCGCAATAAACTGCGAACAGAATTCCACAGGAAATACGGCTCAGATTTCACCCTCCTTCCCAGGAGCTTTGATAGGTCCTGGAACCCAATCCTCAATATCTTTCGACTGGATTAATTCAGTAGCAGGCGAGGATTTCCTGACATGTAGAGTTCTTACTCCGACGCAGTTGGTAGACGAGTTTGCATTCGGTGGAGGGGAGATGTCAGGCGTTAAGGTAGAATGGACGGAGGGTAGCGAGGACGAAGGTAGCTCAATCCTCTTGCCGGTAATGATCGCCCTAGTGATAGGCACTGCAATTGCAGGCTATGCGTTTGTAGCAAATTCGAGGGAAGAAGACTGAGTAATCAGAGTATTCCTTGAGCCATAGTAGCCTCGGCGACCTTCAGGAATCCGGCAATATTTGCACCGGCCACATAGTCACCAGGCATACCATACCTCTCAGCGGTCTCAAAGGCATTTTTGTGAATGTTTACCATGATGCCTTCTAACTTCTGATCTACCTCTTCTCTTGACCAACTCATCCTCAGACTGTTCTGACTCATCTCAAGCCCAGAAGTAGCGACGCCGCCAGCATTGCTAGCCTTGCCCGGTGCAAACAGGATTCCATTCTTCTGGAAGACTTCTACAGCCTCCGGAGTGCATGGCATATTTGCACCCTCGGCAACTGCAATAACGCCCCCCTCTACAAGCATCTGGGCCTCTTCACCATTCACCTCATTCTGGGTCGCACATGGTAGAGCAACATCCACATTTGTACTCCAAAGCTGGTTTAGATTAGGCTCTGGTTTTGTCTCGGTGAATTCCACTCCTTCGAAGTTCTCGGAATATTCCTTTATCCTTCCTCTTCGGTTGTTCTTTAGGTCCATTATCCATGCTAGTTTATCCCTGTCTATTCCCTTTGGATCAAAAATGTAGCCACTGCTATCCGACATTGTTACAGGGACCCCTCCCAGGTCGAGAACCTTCTCACAAGCAAACTGTGCTACGTTGCCTGAGCCACTAATTGCAACAGTTGCGCCATCGAAAGATTTGTCCTTAGTTGCTAACATTTCNCTTGCAAAATATACCAAGCCGTAGCCAGTGGCCTCGGGNCTGATCAATGATCCTCCGTATGGAAGNCCTTTGCCAGTTAGTACTCCTGTGAATTCGTTTGCGAGCTTGCGATACATTCCGAAGAGGAANCCAATCTCCCTGCCTCCTACTCCGATATCTCCTGCNGGAACGTCTAAATTGGCACCAATGTGCCTCCACAGNTCAGCCATGAAGGACTGACAGAACCTCATTACTTCGGAGTCTGATCTNCCCTTTGGATCAAAATCAGATCCTCCCTTGCCTCCACCCATCGGCAGTCCTGTCAGGCTATTCTTGAACACCTGCTCGAATCCCAAAAACTTGAGGATTGACAGATTTACGCTTGGATGGAATCTGAGACCTCCCTTGTAGGGGCCAATTGCGCTATTGAACTGAACCCTGAATCCACGGTTAACATGTAACTGTCCATCGTCGTCATACCAAGGAACTCGGAATTGTATAACCCTCTCGGGCTCGACCATTCCCTTCACTACATCGATGTAGTCGGGATTATCATCCAAGGCAGGTCCCAAACTGTCCAGGACCTCCTCAACAGCCTGATGAAACTCAGGCTGGTCAGGATCTCTTGCTATCACGCTATCGTAAACTGATTTTATTGCATTGTTCATTTGGCCACCAGCGGTTCGACCGAATCCCTAGAAGTTCGGGCGGGCTTTCGTAAAGAAACACCCTTTTCAATGTTCCAANGAGCGAGTGAGCGGATCGGGACTATGAAAACAGGTGCCTCTCGGCCACNTCNGCCACCTTACTCTCTGAACCTGGAAGGGTCATTACATAGACGGCNTCCTGNCTAACGTGCCTATTCTTCAGAGCATCCGCCATAGGCGTAATCTCCCTTAGCCATCTGGTTTTGCCATCATCACCGGCAACTCTGACATCTACCTGAGACATCCTCGGTTCAGAAAGAAGGAGTTTGACACTTGGTACATCAATAGCGACGTATCCGGGCTCTAGTCCAGAACGAAGAGCCAATTCCTCCTCGAGGGCCCTCCTTGACTCCGAGTCATTCGAGAGTGAAACTAGTAGCTGTTTCTGATCCTCTGAAAGGTCCTCCATCCTACGACTTAGACATATTTTGAGGAGTTTCCTATACTTCAGCCTCGTTACCATGTCCTTAGCGAAACCTCCTGCATCAGAAAGTGCACCCCATATCTCGGAGTCAACCCTTCTTTGGAGATCCACAGAATCAGGCAGTGATCCCCCTGCCCTCTCAACTGCCCGAGAAAGCATCACTTCGGTAACCCTTGTCACTCTATGGAAGTACACAGCACTGTACATCAGGCCCCTCGCCAGAAGCATTCCCTCCAATGCAGACAAGCCACCTTGATCGACTACGACGTCACCTCCTTGGCTTCCCAATGAACCTACAAGGGGGTGTAAGTCCACCACTCCATGCTTCACTCCTGTGAAGTGGGAGTCCCTTAGCAGGAAATCGAGTTGGTCGCAGTCCACTGAGCCATGAATAAGATGCGCCATAGTTTTGTCCTCTCCCGAAAAGTCGGACATCCCCTCTGTCCAATTAATCAGTGAGCGTTCTTTCCCAGAGGCATCCGGACCCCTGATTAGAGATGCGACTTCTTCCGGATCTAGATCATTCCTTTCTAGAATGTCTGGAATCGAATCCCGTTCATCTATGGAGTCCCCCTCACCTTCAATCAGCACATCGTAATCACCCAAAATAATACCCTCCGTAACTGACATGTGATCCATTCCTCCCCTCTCACTGAGAATGTGCTCAAGGGTATGCGAGTAGGGCCCGTGACCTACGTCATGAAGCATTGCTGCTACTTCTAGGGTAGATTTGTCCTGCTTATTCAAGCCCACCGATTCAGCCATCATTCCTGCGATGTGGGATGCTCCCATGGAATGCTCGAATCTCGTGTGATGAGCGCCGGGAAAGACCAGATGAGCGAGCCCAAGTTGTTTGATATGGCTTAACTTATTGATTTCGGGGGTTGCCAGAAGTTCCTCAGTAGCACCTTCTAGCTTAAACTGCCCATGAATAGCGTCGTTGATTATTTTCATTGCTGCCTCGGACCTTCGAGGGGCCTGCATGTCTTGAATCGAACTGAGAAGAGTGAGAAATTCAGTTATGAGGAGAATTTATTGTAATTCAATTGTCTTTCAATTGCAATACAATTATATGCCACCCTAGTGTCTCGGGAACTCAGGAGGAGCAAAGGGTGCCGGGTAACAGTCCAATGGTCTCGCTTAGGATTCCAGAGGATCACCTATTGGAATTGGAGAGGCTAGTCGGTTTTGATGGGATGAGGAATCGTTCTGACGTTATCAGAGAAGCAGTGCGCAGATTGCTTGCGAGTCCGCTCCCTGGAAAGGGCGACAGGGTAGAAGTAGGGCTAGGGCCCGATCTGACTATTCGCCTACGAGACTACTGCAAGATAGTCGGGGAGTCGGCAGATGTGGTGATGAGGCAAGCCACTAGGGAGATGATTAGCAAAGAAATGATCCAGGGTGCCACAGTAGGTGAGCTCCTCAAGAGACGCATGGATGAGTTGCGCTCTCGATTTGACGAAGATTCGAACGCTTGAGGTGAGAGATTGAGCGATGATGGGATGCACAGCAAAAACACGGGGGAGCGGGGAAACCGCTCCCCCAACCACAATTCAAACGGAACGAAGGGTTTCGGAAGTGGACTAAGGAAGGTCAGGGACAGGGCACGACTGTCAAATGCTGTTGGATACGGATCCAAGCAGGCCCCTAGAATCCACAGGATAGTTGACAAGAGTTAGACTCAGCAAACACACACGTCCCGCACTCTCGTGCGGGGCAACCCTCCGCTCTTCTGAAATGCTATGCCACGCACGGAACCATTGTCCATGGACGGGAGCATCACTGACTGGAACAAGTTTGAGCGCCTAACTCCCTACCGAGTGAGGGAAGTTCTTCTCGTAGCTAGCCAATTTGACAGGTACATACTAGAAGAGTCAGGATACCTTGCAGAAATCCTTCAGGAAGAATATTCGATACTGAACCTATCCCAGGCACCTAGAATAATTCACAGTCCCGATTCCGATGATGCAATAGAACTACTGAATAGCAGAAGGTTCGATCTTATCATCACAATGTCAAAGGCTGGAAAGTTGGATGCAAACACATTCGCAAATATGGTCAAGAAAATCCATGAGAACATCCCGGTGGTGCTACTGAGTCAGAATACAAGAGAGTTGGCCACTCTAAAGACTGGAGAAGGCATTGACAGGATCTTCGTATGGGGTGGCGATAGCAGGATATTGCTTTCAATTTGCAAACTAATCGAAGACGAGAAGAATGTCGAAAATGATGTCAGGGATGGTGACGTTCAGGTGATTCTTCTTGTAGAAGATAGCCGTAGATTCTACTCTGCCTACCTCCCTCTGCTATACACTCAACTAGTGAGGCAGACAAGTAGGCTGATAGGAGACGAGGGGAATCTTCACGAGAAGGTGTTGAGGCTAAGGGCAAGGGCAAAAATTCTGCTCGCATCGGATATGGACTCGGCTAAGGAGATAATAGATAAGTACTCAAGGAACATTATTGGAATATTCACAGATGGAAGGTTTCCAAACCAATCAGGAGATAGGGATGTTGCGGGACTGGAATTGGTAAAATACGCACAGACAGGTGATAGGTACCTCCCCATCCTGCTACAGTCCAAGAACATCGAACTCAAGGAAGACGCAGAGGCCTTGGGGATTCCCTTCCTGCACAAGGAAGACCCGTTGCTTTACCAGAGGATTGAAGAGTTCATGCTAGAAGAGATGAGTTTTGGAGAGTTCATCTTCAGGACTCCTGATGGAATGGAAATTTGTAGAGCGTCAAACCTCGAAAATCTTGCAGACTTGGTTGACGAGGTCCCCATTGAGACAATAGAATTCCATGCTCAGAGGAATGAGTTCTCGCACTGGCTAAGAGCACGAACAGAATTCTCCCTAGCAGCATCAATCAGGCCAATGACACTTGATGACTTCGATGACTCGGAGGGAGTGAGGAAATATGTCTCAGAATCAATTAGAACGCACATTTCTAGGGCTAGTAAGCAGACAATTCGGGACCACTACTCGGGGAATGAAAAATCCGGATTCCAGAGAATTGGACGTGGGAGCCTTGGCGGGAAAGGGCGAGGGCTGGCATTCTTCTATACGAGGATGGATGAACTGGGATTGGGTGATGCATTCCCGGATGTAGATTTCGTAGTTCCTAACTCAGTAGTTATCGGGACAGGAATATTTGGAGACTTCATTGGCAGAAATGACCTTTCCAGATTTGCATTTGAGGATTGCACAGATGAAGAAGTCAATGAAGCATTCCTAGGTGGATCATTCGGCGATGGTGAAATAGAGGAAATTAGAGCCATGCTCGAGGGGACAGAATGGCCTGTGGCAGTTAGATCTTCCAGCCTCTTGGAAGATTCCAGTCACCAACCATTCGCAGGAGTATATGCCACATACATGATCGGCAATGACCACCCCGAATTAGAAACCCGGCTAAAGAGGCTCCTTCAAGCGATCAAACTAGTGTACGCATCGATATTTCACAAAAGCGCAAAGGCGTACGTTACTGCTACTGCAAACAGCATAGAAGACGAACGTATGGCAGTCGTCATCCAAGAGGTTGTGGGCAGGGAAGTTAATGGCAGATTCTACCCAGACATATCGGGTGCAGCGAGAAGTCGTAATCATTACCCCGTTGACCCATTGAAAATGGAAGATGGTTTGGCTGCGGTTTGCATTGGACTTGGAAGGCAAGTTTCTACCGGTGGAAAATGCCTTAGATTCAGTCCCGGACAGCCTAAGAGGATTCACCAGTTCCACAGCACGGACTCGATAATCGAAACCTCGCAAAGCAGGTTCTTTGCTATCCCAATGGTAGAGGATGATGGCAATGTTAGGGAATCTGAGGAAGACAACCTGCTCCATCTTAGCCTAGAAAGCGCGGAAGAAGACAAGAGGCTGGCTCTGGTCGGTTCTACTTACTTATCCTCAGATGACCGGATTGTTGATTCCATCAGAAGAGGCGAAGGGGCCAGGCTGGTTACTTTCGCGCCAGTTCTAAAGCGCAACAAATTCCCTCTTGCACAGATTCTCGATCACGTATTGAAGACCTGCGAAGATTTCCTAGCCTCTCCAGTTGAGCTTGAGTTCGCAATAGAAGTTGATGAAGTGCAGAATGTGAAGAAGTTCGCAATTCTGCAAGTTAGGCCACTGATGGACGAGTCCGTAGACATTGACATTAAACTGGATGAAGTCGACAGAGATGGAGCGGTATGCATCAGCAGCAAGTCGCTGGGCAATGGGGTGATTGAGGGTATCGAGGACGTAGTTTATGTTCACCCAGACAGAATGGATCGAATGAGGACCATCGAACTTGTACCACTAATCGAAGAGATCGATGCCAAACTTAGGAACGAAGGGAGGCCATACATCCTGATAGGACCGGGAAGATGGGGGTCATCAGATCCATCTCTTGGAATTCCGGTACAGTGGAATCAGATAATGGGGGCGAAGACAATCATCGAAGCTCCAATGGCAGATATACACGTAGATCCATCACAGGGTACTCACTTCTTCCAAAATATCGTCACTTTCAATATCGGATACCTAACGATCATGAAAGACGATATGGTCGATTGGGATTGGCTCGATTCGATAGAGTCGGAATCTGAAGAAATGGGGCTGAGGCATATCAGATTGGATAGTGCATTGAAAGTCGTCCTAGATAGCCGAGACTCGGAGGCAATAGTAGTTAGATGAGGCCAATCTTCTTGGTCGTTCGATTTCCAGGAAGGACTCCATGACCGGCGAAAGCATAGTGGAAGCGCGACAGTTCTTCGCGCATGATGTGCCGAGGCAGTCGCAGAGAGAAATGCTATCTGATGGGATAATCTCTCTCAGAGAAGGTGGATTTCTTCTTGCGGCTGCCCCCACTGGAATTGGGAAAACCGCTGCAGCATTGGCATCCGCACTTGAAGTGACAAACTTCTACAACAATAATCCAATAGTTCCTAAGATTATCTTTCTCACTGGGAGGCAGTCCCAGCACAGAATCGTGGTTGAGACGGTCAAGCAAATTAACTCAAAACTCCCAGCGGGAATTCCACGGATTAGGCTAGTGGACATTATCGGAAGAGAAGGGATGTGTGAGGTGATAGACAAGTCAACTGGGAAGTGTGGATGTGAAGAAGATGTTGCAGAGTCGGCAATTAAGGCCAGGAGGGCTGAACTATGCGAATTCATTTTGTCTACGCCCAGACACGTTGACCAGTCAGTGAAGGAAGGTAAGGCGAGGAGGATTTGTGCCTGGGCTACAGCGAGAACCGCAGTGAGGGATGCCCAAATCCTTGTCTGCGACTACAATCACGTATTCGTAGAATCGGTTAGGGATAGTTCTCTGCCAGCAATGGGAATAGAACTGGAGAATTCGATTCTTATCGTTGATGAGGCCCATAATCTTCCAGATAGAATCAGGAGTGGTTTGGAGAGGAGGATTACTGAGAGGATTTTTCAAAGGGCCCTAGCTGATGTAGAAGAGTACAAGGAAAACCTGCAGAAGACTGAGCGCCGACTCGACTTGCCGATGTCAAAGAGTTTGGAGGATGCCATTTTGCTTGAGAAGCAGATTAAATCATTAAGGGACGATGGGAATTTACGAAGATGGTTCGAGAAAAAGACGTCTGAAAACAGAACTTCCAGGGGTGGCGATATCAGGATAGATACTGGGGAATTCCTGGAATTGGTGGCAAGTGCAATTGAGTCATTAGATGGAAACGAAACTACGGACTGGATCGGTAGGGTCAGGATGATGAATTCTCGCCTTCATTCTGTAATAATCGAGGAGGACGAGGACTTAGACGAGGATGAGCAGAATGACTGCACGAGGCTAGCAGAAATCCTGGAAATTTGCATCAGATATAGAGAAAGCACTGCCCTGGCATTGGTTTTCGACAACGAACTCGATGAGCCTAGAGTGACGAGCCACTTGCTTGATCCTAGTGTTGTGGGTGCCCCCATCTTCAACGAGTGTGCAGGTTCAATACTAATGTCTGGAACTCTCTTCCCCCCACAGATGTACTCTGATATCCTAGGAGTACCAGAAGAAAACTCGTTCTGCAAAGAGTATCTTTCTAACTTCCCCTCGGAAAATAGGCCGATTCTAATTGCAGGAGACGTGACTAGTAAATTTACTGAGAGGGAGGGGAGTTTTCCATCTATTAGAGACCACATAAGGGGGGTTCTCGAAGAGACAAAAGGGAATGTAGCGGTGTTTTCCCCAAGTTATGCCATGATGGATAGGATTCACAATGATACGTCAGATTGGACCTTTGGGAAATCAATAGCAATTGAGGATAGGAGGATGGCAAAAGGGGCTATTGAGAGGATGATTGCATCTATGTACGAGAGGAGGCACATGGGCGGAGAAACTGTCCTATTCGGAGTCCTGAGTGGAAAATTGTCCGAAGGAGTCGATTACACGGAGAATATCCTGAACGCAGTAGTTTGTGTTGGATTGCCACTTCCCCCACCCAGTGCTAGGCAGGATGCCCTGCTGGAATATTACTCTGCCAGGTTTGGGAGGTCAAAGGCATGGAAGTATGCAAGCCTTCAGCCGGCTGTAAATAGCGTTCTTCAGGCACTGGGGAGGCCAATAAGGAAGAAGGAGGACAGAGCCATAATTGTTCTACTCGAGAGCAGATTCCTGGAAAACAGAGTTGCCGATTGTCTGCCAAAGAGTATGCAGACAATCCAGACATCGGGACCAAATAGAACGTCTGAAAGGGTAAAGAGATTCTTTGAGATGAGTTGAGCAATGGGTTCATGCAGGTTGAATAGTTGGGGTTCTCATGGAATGGACCAGGGTTAGCGTTCAACCCAACGAGGAACCGTTCACTAGCAATATGGGCCTCGGCGGCAAAAAAATTGGCCTTGACGACCGCGCAGATGATTTGCACCAGGCTTTCATAGGGAGTTTTTCACACCTGTCAGAAGCCCGTGAGAAGCATGAAGAATTAGTTTCAGAAATCCACCCTAGAGGACATGATCCATCCATATCTACACTAGGAGAATTGCTTTCTGAGTTAGGAGGGGAGTGGGCGGGTTCTGAAATCAGGATCCCACTGCATGAGTCGTCTAGGGAAGAGTTTGTTATCGAAACCAAGGAAGAGGAAGCGGTGGTTTTGGTTAGGTTGATTTCGCCTGAGAGGTTCGGTGGAATGATCAAAACCTTCGCTCTGCCCACAGGAAGTAGTCTGTCGGGCGTTCGGTGGGAAGGCGAATTTCTAACAATGCGAATCGAAGACTGATTAGACCTCAGCCTCTTGCAAAGTTCGAATTGGGATATCTTGGAGTTCTTCAATATCCTGGATAACCGAGGATAGGGCTAGTTGCGCATTCTCCCTATGAGAGTCCCCCATTACGTGACTGGAATATCTTGCCTCTTCGAAAATTCTGTCTAGGGCAACTAGGGACTCCTCACGAATGGGGAGTGCAAGTCTAATTGCGTTCTCGAACTCTCTGACGGTCTCGAAGTTCCTCCTAAGGAATCCGCGCCTAGTCAATACTGTGCATAGGCTCTCGTAGCACTCAAAAATTGCCCTCCTATACTCGTCTCCCGAAGCGAGCATCTCGGCAGTCTGGCTGAATATTCCTGCCAACTCCTTTATCGCTGCCTTCTTCCTCTGGGAAACCACTACGATTCCGATAGCTACCAAGGCGGCTATTGACAGTATAATCGTAGCAAGGAACGTCAAAGACCCGAAAAATGAGCTTTCAGGGTTTTTCTCGTACTGGATCTGAACCCCTCCCGACGGGAGCAGGGTTAGGCTTCCCGGATCAACGAATTCCGAATCTGACCCCAGGAGGACGGTGAGCACCCCCCACGAAGAAGTATCGGACAGAGGCGGGAGCGGAGAAAGTGACTTGAACTCGTACTCGAATACGCCCTGCGAATCAGTTAGTCTGGTCATAGCGAAGTGAGATGTGCTGCCATTTAGCAGAATGGCTGTCATCGAAAGCCCCTCTAGAGGTTCTCCCGTGTCCGTGGCAGTGGCATTTACAGTACCTCTGATTACCCTTTGGCCCTGGGATAGTTCCAATCCAGATAGGACGAAGTCGACCTCGACCATGACCAATATTTCCACATCTATTGTTATTCCATTGATGAATCTTGATTGATCCTGTTCTATGTCGATAGTAACAGTGTTCAGGCCGGGTGGCATGTATTCCTGAGCCTTTGCCCTGATCTGGAAGTTCAGGGTATTGGGGTTGTCCCATGGGCCATCCGTCATGGGAAGATTAGACCCCCCCCATGTCAACTTCAGTGTCAGGTTTTCGAATATCGAAGATTCACCACCAATCTCCCGAACTAGTCCTTGGATCATTATGTTCTCGGAAGGGAATGTGCTACCCCTAATTATCGAGTTAGAAATTGGCTGGAGCTCGATCGAAATGTCAGATAGGGCAAAGACAGCGATGTTAGATTCAGATGGAAGATACAAGAACTCCCCCCCATAAGCGAAACTAACGTTGTGCTCCCCCCTACTCATAGAGAATGGTATGTTTAGAGAATAGCTGAACAGTCCTCCGACCTCGGTTGTTACCTCCCCTACTACAGAACCATCGAGCAAGACAGAAATCGTCCTTCCATCCATTCCCAATTCAAAGCCGGTATCAGATTCGAACAGCCTGCCGGAGAAGTTCCATTGCTCTCCCCTGGTAGCATAGTGCTCCTCAATACTTAGGGAAACCGATGTGTGGTATGAAACGGTGAAGATGGCCTCGGAGCTACCTTGTCTGTGAAATCCTTGTGATGGAGCGACTATTGACATCGAGTGATTGCCAACATCCACCGTTTCGGGCACCTCCCAGTTCAGGGACCATGTCCCGTCATCTGAAGAGCTCGTAATTCCAACTAGGAAACCATCGACGAAGACCTCAATGGTGTGGTTTCCGAGCCAGCCATCATCCAAATTGTCCTTTACCGTGCCAGTGATTCTAAGGATGTCCCCGACAGCTACTGGTTCCGGTTCATCGAGACCTATGAATACAGGCCCGAACACTGTCAGAATTGTGGAAGAGTTGGAAGGAAGAATGAATTCCTCACCCAGGAATTCCACCTCAATGATTACTGGTCCCAGGGGCATGTTCGGTGGAATGGGAATTAGGGCGTTGAAAGAGCCGTTGATGTCCGAAGTGACTACAGTAAGTATCTGCCCGTCTACTAACACTGAAAGTTCCCTATCTGGAATATTTCTTCCAATCCCATCAGTCAATATTCCCTCGACAAGAGCAACTTCCGCCCTATCTACCTCGCTAGGAGGTGTGGAAATAATTACTTGGGAAGTCTGAGTGACATTGAACATCATCGAAGCGGTGGAATCCAAATAGAACTCCGGGTTTATTGAGTCTCCCTGGCCCATTGGATCGACCCAGGAGAAGCCACCAAGGAAATCGAATGTGGCAGAGTGGGGCCCGAAATCCATATCCATAGGAATCTGATACTCAATTGTCCACTGCCCAGTAGTCCAGTTGGAGACTGATGCATATGCAGGACCTGAGTCGATGCCATCGATGGAGAGGTGAACCAGACCACCAGATTGTTCTCCGTCATCCAGAAGTATCTGGCCTAATTCGTCTACTAGTTTGCCAGTGAAAGTAATTGATTCGCCGGCAATAGAAGGTTGTGTCGCTCCTATGATGCTGATCACGGTGGGTGCGAGCACCACAACCCTAGTCCAAGATTCATCCCCGACTAGTCCGGTAGTACCGTTGATTCCCGAGAATGAGACATTTACAAGCATGGGCCCGGGATCTCTGTCGGGCCTTGCCAGTATTGATGCCGAAACTTCGCCTTGGAGGTTTGAAAGGCCGCCCCAAACAGTGACACCATCAATCTCCACCACCAATGTCGCTGATGGGACTGGATCTCCGGCATTGTCAACGATAGAGAGGTTGAGTTCGAATGAGTCCCCCCTTATTGTTCTGCTATCTGGATCTAGGTCAGAAGGGCTGACAATGGACAGTTGAGAGTATCCTCTGCTGTCGAATGTAGCTAGGCTTGAAGCAGATGTGAAGTATGTAACATCGGGAGTGTATACAGCGCTAATGGCATGCACCCCCCTTGGGAAAGTAAGATCCAGTCTTACCTCGGCATTCCAGCTCCCATCTGTTAGGAATGATACCTGCGTTACAACGAAGGTATCCGAATCTCCGTCAATCGTGAATGTTAAGGTCGGATTCAGAGTATTTCCAACTCGATCGATAAGGGCACTGCCGTTGCTAGAAACAAGGTTTCCTGTTATGTTAAAGAAGTCTCCAGCCATAGGATTATCCATAATTGGGTCTATGGTCATGCTCGCTGTTGAGCGTACTGTGATTGTATTTAGGACATCTATAGTTGGGTGTAGATCTACTGAGCCGTTGAAGAGCAGCGTCACATTAACCAATCCCAGCGGGTGATCGTGCGGAATATCGAAATCGAAGGATACGCTGCCATCTGAAGCGGTAACCTGAGGATCCAACCATGTGTCATGGAATTTGGCAAGAACTGTGAATCCAGAAAGTGGAGCGTCGTTGTTGCTGAACTCGACTAGCCTTGCAGTCATCGTAGCAGTTTCGCCACGATCGACAATCGTATTGAGGAAGGGTGTTGAATCCTGGAACCAAGGGACTCCGATTACGAGGATTGAGGCATCTCCAGTGCCAGTAAGATAGAAGGGGGTTGATCCGTTGACTACGCTAACCACGACTGTTCTATCGCCCCTGATAACTCCGTTACCAAGGGTGTCGGTTGGAACTGATACGTTGAAACTTCCATTACTGTTTGTTGTGTAGTTTTCAATGAGAATCTCCTCAGGTTCATCTAAGAAGAATACGTTGATTCCCACTGGCCCATCAACCGACCTATTTGAGTCAACAGAGTCCAGAACCGTGCCCTCAATTGTGAAGTACTGTAAGGCCGTTACTTGAGCAGGTATGCTTTCGATATCAACTAGGCTTCCCACTTGAACAGTAAGGTTGGTGATGCTATCATTTCCGACCCATCTTCCAGCATTGGGAGTGGATAAATTGTCTACTAGATCGTCGGGGGCGTGAATCCTAACATCATAGAATCCGGGTGCTATTGAAGAAGGAATTACGGGATTGAAATTGGCAGTTCCTGTTGAGTCGGATGTAGTAGACTGAAGAATCTGCTGCTGGGGCCCGCCCCAGTCGAAGTAGAGGTCCAAAGAAACCCCTCCGATAAATTCTGAAGGATCCTCAACATCAGTTACCACGGTGGACAGGATTAGTTGTTCGCCAGCAATAAGAATCAACTCAGATGGCGTGGTTTCCAAGACGAACTCGGTCTGGACACCAGACAAAACCGAAGTTGGATCGTTGGTCTTGTAATAGCTTCCACCCGGAAGAGGGTTCGAGTTGAAGTCTAGCCTAACAAGGACCTGATAAGAGCCAGAGGGGATTCCACTAGGAATAGAGAATGTCATGTTGTATTCCCCATTAATGGGGTCGATCCATCCTGTTGCCAGTGTGTAGGAGTCTGGTCCTGCGGGAAATCCATCGGGAGTAGAGGGCAGGTCAGAGGGAACCTGTAGGAGAACGGAAACGGAGGAGTTGTTTCCCGTTACTGGTGAATTAAGTACCAAATCTCTTGCAGTTCCCGATACCCAATTTGTCCCACCTCGAGGAGTCCAGTCCGAACCAAAGGATGCAGTGGCATTGGCCAGGCCTTGGATTCTGATGGTATCGGATGAAGAGTTAGGTGCCATCCATGTAGAACCGTTGTAGGAAAGAACCCAAGGATAGTCTCCCGGGTCCAAATCAACCGCGGGTGTCCAACTTACCCCAAGTCTTGCAGAGCTAGGGTCGATCTCGCTCCATGCCCATGAGCCATCGAAGTCCAGATTGTATTCGCCTTGGAATGATGCGAAAGATAGTCCTGTGTGATCGGTCAGTAGTACCTCGACATTTGCCTCAATTCCTCTTGGTTCCGGAGATAGGGCGTATGTGAACTGAACAATGCTCCTGATTCCAAATTCCCCATCTATGAATTGCTTCTGATCATTTGCATTTAGGTTGTCGGCATCGAATTGAATCCTGACATCGACAACACCGGCCGGGATTGGGACGTCTTCGGGCGAGAAGGGCCAAACTATCGAGAAGTTGCCGGGAGAAGAACCCCAAGAAGAGTCGTTTAGATACCACGATTCTAATTGCAAATATGGGCCTGAGATATCTGATCTTCTCATCTCAAGAATTAGAGTCCCATTGAGCGTAGTTGGGGCCTCACCCCTACTTAGCACGGTTCCATTGAGGTATATGTTTGAGCCGATTTCAAGAACTGTGTTGTTTGAGCCCTGGGACTCCAATGAAACTGTAAGATTCGGAGAAAGTGTGATGTTGAATACCAGTTCAAGATTTCCGGGCCGGGCATGGTATGAAGGAGGTGTTACGTTGTTCAGGTCTGTACTATGCCAGCCATCAAAACTTATTGTGGCGTTTATTGGTCCGAGCGGTTCAGTTTCGTCAATTGGTACTGTGAATTCGAAGAATCCGCCTCCAGAAACGCTAGATGATATTGAGACTACTCCGTCTACGGCCGAAGTGTAATTCAGAACCACCTGCATATCGTCCACCAGTGAAGGATCTAGGTTTGGTTCACTAGCCCAAGAAATCTGCCCTATGATTGTGCTATTCACCCCTATTCCTAACATCGGTTCCCCCACTGGGGTTGGCTCGGAAATTGAAATCGATACGTCGTCGGAAATGTTTAGTTGCCATGGGAAAGAAATTCCTTGAGTACCGACGTATGCCCTCTGAGACGTTTGTATCACTAGTGATGCGAATCCGGGCCTGATCACCGAAGGAGGTAGTCCCGTCAGATTGAACGAGCCGTTTTCATCAGTAATTGCGGTTGCAACAAGGTAGTCAGAAATAGCAGCACTACCAGGGACGTTTTCGGAATCCTCGGTAGATACGAGATACATTGAGATGGATAAATTGTCAACTGCGGTAGAATTGCCTGAGTATATCAGAGTGCCATCAAGCCAAATTTGGTCCGATAATGTAGTGTTCCTTTCGACCCAGGTTGGGCCCCAATCCTCATTCACGACCTCTATCGGTGACAAGGAGGGGCATGCCTCGAAGGGGACCCATCCCACATCCAAATCTCCTTGGTTTTGGTTTGTTTGCAGATGGGCCTCGACCCATGTGGTGAAGTCTTTGCCATACACACTGATCGACTTCCCGTCCCATGTCCCCCCGGAGAATCCTGTGACCTTTCTAGTTGGGATTCCAGACAATCTCAGCATTACTGCGAAAAGAGAGGCGAATTCGTCACAACTTCCTTCGTGTGACGAGTTTAGAATCCAATACGACACGTCGCTATCGCTACCAAGGCCATCGGTGCGTCCTGAACCATCGTAGTTCCTTAGGAATGTGATAGTTTCATTGCCATTGACAAGGAAGTCCTGAATGGCTGAAATCTTGTCCCATGCCGAAAGAGCACCCGACTGATTCAGGACGTCTTGCGTAATCCTGCTAACTTCATCGCCTTCCGTACTCAAAAGAAATTCTTCAGGAAGGTCGAGACCGTATTCTGCACCAGTAAATGCAGTCGTATTCTCCCTGACCTCAGCCGATAGGATAACTTCTGGAGCATTGACATATAGTGACTCAATGGTCGATCCGTCGACCATTACATCTCTGGTGTAGTTTGAGAAGTTGAGGCCTGCGGAGAAGTCGACCCACGTAGTAAAGTTCTGCACATTGTATGGCTGAATGAGTTCTCTTCCAGGACTAATGTAACCTGCCTCGTCGAAGGTAATCTCCCAAGACAGGGGCGAGCTATGATTCCAGAATGCCTGATCGGCAACGCCTTGATCTGTAGACCAGTCGTCTACAATCGGGGTGTATCCAACTAATGTTGAGTTGACTCCCCATGAAACCCCCGTATAGTAGTCATAAGTGTGCCACCTCCAGTAGTGCGTGATTCCTGGATCCATTCCAATGGTTGTGTTTACTGCAGTGAACATCAACGCATTCTCATTGAGGTCATCGTTTGGATCGAATGGATTGCTAGGTGCACCAACGCAATCCAATAGCCAGAACTCTTGTGGGCACTCTTCGCCGTCGGGTACACCACCCCCATCGGTGTCAGGATCACGCCAGTCGGTTCCAATTTCCAACTCTACTGAGTCAGGAATACCATCCCCATCTGTGTCCAAAGGGTTGATGTCATCATCGGGATTGTCCTGAGGATTAGTTCCATCGATGTATTCCTGGCCATCATCAACCCCCCCATTATCGGAGTCGGGCTCGTTCCAGAGAGTCAACCAAATATCGAAGGTGAGGTTACCCCCTTGGATGCCGTACCTCATTTCGCAACCAGTTGTATTTTCGAAATAGTTGTTGAGACCATCCCCGTCGGAGTCCAATAGGTTGTGACAGGGTTCGAGTGGATCTGTGTCATTCTGTATCTCTGATAGATCGTCGACTCCGTCTCCATCGGAGTCTGGAAGGTTTGCAAGTGAAATATATCCCCAAACGCCGAATGTTTCCTCCCAGTCGGCTAGACCATCCCCATCACTATCGAAATAATCATCGTCACAATAGGGATCATTTATGGCGCCCGCTGTGGCATTCCAGCACCATGATCCATTAGTGAAGACTACTTTGTTCACCCCTGCGGGAAGAGGAGTATCGACCCCCCTGAGCAGATTTACATCTATGGACGTGAATGAGAAGGGAGTACGGCTTCCATTAGCTGATTCATAGTAGGCGAGTGGGGCCATATTCCTCCAGTCAACTGGATTTGGATTCAGGTTGTTTGTTGAATTCAGTTCTAGGGCACCTGTGTTCTCGTCCCACTCAATTATCGTGAACTCGAGTTCAGAAAGAGAGGTGCAAGGATCTGTCCCATGCCATGGAATCTTCTCATCGCCATCACTAACCCCGCCGCCATCTGTGTCAGAAACGTTCCAGAGGGTACAAGACATGTTTTCCTGCCAGTTTTGGATACCGTCACCGTCAAAGTCACCCTCATCATTGACCCTAGTTGGGTCGGTTTCGTTCTCATCAATTACCCCATTTCCATTCAGATCCTCTTCACCATCATCGAGGTAGTCGCCATCAGTGTTGTTGTTCCTGGGGTCTGAACCCTGGGCTGGATTGCCATATGATCCATTGTACTCTATGCCGTCCCAAATTCCATCGGAGTCAGTATCCGGAGATGTTGGATCGGTCAATAACACCAAGGCCTCGAACGAATCATTGAGATTATCGCCGTCGGTATCGTTGTTCATGGGGTCTGTCTGGGTAATTCCATCCACTTCTGCAGTAAATATTTGGCATCCTCCCGGACCTAGTGAAAGAATTGGATTACATGGAGATTCGGTAATTGTCATATTTATTGGGCCCGGACGGAAATATTGGGTCGGGGGGAATGTAGAGCCATTTCTGGTCCCCCATGCAGGATTGACATATTCGTAGATGTTTGCTAGCCCGTCGGAGTCAGGATCCCCGTACGTCCCATCCTGATTTGAATTGGAAGTCGGGTCGAGCCCATGTGCTGCTTCCCAACCATCGGGCATGCCATCCCCATCTGTGTCCCAACCATTGGGATCTTCATCAATAAGGCCGTCTCCATCATCGTCGTCGGAGCTGCAGTCGGCATCCCCGTCGTTGTCATCATCATTAGAGTCCACCATCCCATCATGGTCATTATCGAAGGTATCTGTGCAAATGTTGCCTACTGGGTCTTCATCAGCTCCGTCCGTCCCAGCACCCTGAATCACCTGCATTGCACTCTCTTCGTCCCAGTTCCTAACTGGGACGGTTCCATTCCACCAGACCCCATTATCTAGGACATTTGTGGTAGATGGCTCGTCCCAACCAGTGGGAATTCCGTACAAGTATTCGTTAAGATTTGTCAAACCATCAGAATCGGGATCGCCCGTGGAGCCATTGTCTCCTGATGCCGAAAGTGGATCCAGTCCATACTGCCATTCCCAGCCGTCGGGAAGCCCGTCATTGTCTGAATCCCAGTCTTGAGGTTGGGTATTGATTAGGAATTCTATACCATATGGAAGCCCATCTCCGTCCTGATCAGTAGTAGCTTTGGCTTCCCAAATGCCAAACTGCATTGCGGCGTGACTAGACATGATAAGAAAGAATGTGAATGCAATTGCTGACCTCTGCTTTGCAGGTTGGCCCAAGGGTTCGTATTTCCCATTTACAAACAGCACCGCTAACAGCCTCGTTTTGATGGCGCAAACTACGGGTCTTAAGCAGAATGGAGCGTCGTTCGTACATTCTCACTGAACTACACTAACTCGATATCTTCATCTTCGTACCTAGGTACTTCAGGTTCTGTTCCTGCTGAGGTAACTGGGGCTGGAATTTCCTGCTCAATCGTCACAGTGTCAGAAGGGACCTCGGATAGTGCCTCAATCATCTCCATCTGTGCGGCCCATCTACGTCGATTCATTCGACTCTGGATCCCGGCAAAGAGAAGTAGGACTGTTACCACCAATAATACAAGTGTAATTGGACGTGGGTGCGTAGCCTCATTGACGAGAATTTGTACGACCGAGCTTATCTCCACTTCAGCGTTTAATGTGAACTTTGCAGTAAATGAATCAGGGAATCCCTGCTCAGTGTCCAGAGGCGTTGCCGTAACGGAGATTGGAACTGAGTCACCGTTGTTTGCCGAATCGGGGACTGAAATTTCAACTGTGAATCCAGTTTCCTCGAACGCATCGATCTGAATGAGTGGAGAGCCGGATAGGCCACCGATGCTGACTTCCCATCCTCCTTGTTCGACATCCACCCCCAATAGTACCGTAAGAGGCCCGTTTCCTTGGTTCTTCACCTTCATCTGTATGGAATAGTCGCGTCCGGGAATCAGAAGAGTGTTCTGGGACACTTGGACTATTTGCAGTGTTGGATCATCGGCCTCGATTTCGAATGTCATAGGGAGATCGAAATAACGCGGTTCGTCATCCTCGACATCCTCCACTATCCTGAGGAAAACAGTATGATTGCCGACCTCGACCTTATTCGTCATAGTGACACTAACGAACACCTCAGTGAAGTCACCAGGACCTAGTGAAACTCTGGGCACAGATTCATCATCTGAGTCAGTAATACGGTACTCCCACTGCCCATAAGCCTCATTGTTATCTGTGTTCTCCTTCAGAGAAGCTGGGTTCTGGATTAGCCACCAAGAAGCGGCCTCTGAATCTGTGAAACTGTTTGTTATCCTCGCTCGGAAATCTACAGTTGGCCTATCTTGATTTGGTGCGCAAAGTGAGACTTTCATGTGCCCCAAGGGAGTTCCATCGCAGTCTTGGGAGACCTCAGCCCTAATTCCAAATGTTCTTTGGATGGTGAAGGAAACTGTGGTACTAGAAGATGAGTTGCCCCCGCTAATTACTTCTATCTCTATCTCGCCAATGTCAGGATCAGAACGATCTAGGCTTGGTTTGACACCAAGAATGAACACCTGTGTGGAGTGTCTTTCCATCAATGACGTGTGGAAAGTGAAGTCTCCCTCGTTTTCCAGAATCCTCTGTCCGGTCTGGTTGTCGTATAGTTGGAACAGTGACTTAGATCTTTTCAGAATATCAATTCGGAAGTAATCGGCATCGAATCCGGTATTGAATACCTCCAGAATGAAAGGATTGAATTCATCGTATTCGGCAAATCTAGGAATCGTCGAGTCGATAGCATCCCCTCTAGATGAGTTGGCGATTGGAATGGTATGGTCCTCGGACCAGATTGACACTACGGGTGGTTGGTAAACATCTATCTTCTCCACGTTCAGCGTTAGTACATCCTGATGAACCACTGAGATTACGCCCTCAACATCGGCTTCGGCGACTGCCCTGATCTCTATCTTCTTGGGCATACCGGTAAGATCGTCTGGTGCAGTCAGAGTCACGGTAGGGTTCAGTATTGTTCCTCCTGAATTCAGCTCATAACCTGCTGGGGAGTCAAGTTCTACGAGCCAAGAGCTTCCCAGATTGGTCAGAACTTCCAATTCAACTTGCATTGACTTGGTAGAGTCCCCCCTGTGAACTAAGATAAGAGGGATGGGGGTGATTTGACTAGGTGCAAAGTACTCTATTGTCCTGTCATACCTATGCTTGAGGGAAACTCCCCACTCGTGCATTGTTATTGACTCATGCTCCACATCCACCCGGTTACCCTGGATGTCAGTTATTCTCAATATCAACGAGTACTCCCCCGACATTAGGCCACTGGGATAGGTCCACATATACTCTCCGAAGACCCCATAACTTGAGTCGTCAATTTCTTCCTCATCACCAGTTACTTGATAATCGACCCTGTAATTCCCATCTGGGTCTCTCATCAAAATCTCAACTTTCGAAATGTCATCTCTGCCAAAAGCACTTTTCGCATCGATGGAAAATTGCATCTCCCGATCTTCCATAATGTCATTGGGATACCAGTCCAGTTCAGGACCCTCAGCAATATTTGCCCCCTCCCTCTGAAGGACAATTATGCTATCCAATAGCGCATTAGCATCTGATTCAATATTAGAGAACCTATTCTCTCCGTCAATGTTGCCCCATGCAATCTCGGCCGAGCAGTCGGAGAACAATCCATCGTCACATCCCGAAATAGTGGCTCGAACCTCTAGTGTAAGGCGTTCCCCCTTGCTAACCGTGAAAGAGCTCTGGCTGCCTATTCCGACCTCAAACGACTCGTAGTCAAAGTCACAAGTGCTACCAAATGAGGACGAGCATACTTCCCTTCCCCAAGTAGTGCTTCCGACCATCCCATGAGACGTACTACCTATTGATACAGTCCAGTCCACGTTTGCATTCTGGGAACCAGTGGCCTTCAGAAACAAATTAACTGGCAGATAATATGAGTCGTTTGAGTGGTATTTCCTCCCATAGAACTCCATACTGGCGTGCAACTCGATGGTCCTAAACTCTACATCAGCGTCCAATGCCGAAGCGGACTCCTGGGAATCGTCATTCGCTGGCACCCTTGTACTGATCAGCCCATCCATCCCAGCAGAAGCATTGCTTCCCGGCTCGGTCAAATAAAGACGGTAAGGATTGTCATCAGGGGCGGCATCAACTCCCAAAATACCCCAATTAGGGTCCAAATCATTAGTCCTTGCTGGGATACTAGATTGAAGTAAGATTAGCGCAATGAAGGAAAGGGCAACCACGGTGGAGCCGCGCCTTACTTTCATTCTGGAGCAATTTCGCACGGTTGTGCGCCGCAATTGGGATGTTAAAGGATTGGGGGGGTTGGAGTAGGCAATGCATCGGTTCTAACACCATTCCCATCCGCTCGATTGAAAGCGAAGGCCCCGACTGGAGGATTGCAGGGGTACCCGAGCTGGTCAAAGGGGCCGGACTTAAGCTCCGGTGCATAGTGCTTCGTGGGTTCAAATCCCTCCCCCTGCACCAATCCTACTTGAATCTCGTAACGCAGCAACCTAGAGAACCCTCAACCCCTGGAATAGATGTCTTGGAAATTTTTACTGTTGCGGCGATTGCCGAATCAGGCTCTAATATGCAATCAAGTAATTCGCTGGCCAACTGTTCAAGTAGACCAAATCTTTCTCCATGGATTACCTTCTCTATTGATTCTTGCAAATATTCGTAGTTTAGGACATCATCAATATCGCTTATTGGAGAGGAGGGGTCACCCTCATGGGCTACATAAACATCGAATCTGACGGGTTGAGTGGAGCCCATTTCATAATCATGGATGCCGATTTCTACTTCTCTCGAGGCGTTTTCAAGGAAAACTATCGAAGATTGACCGTAGGTCTGTGAAACCAGCATCGATAGTGCATCAGACAATTCGGCCAATGTCATCCCTCCGTCTCAAAGAGAACATCCCTTTTCCTACTAAGGAACCTCTCTCCAGAATCGGCGAACAATATCTGGCCAGTAACGGTTCTAGAGTTCATCAAGAATGTGACGGATTGGGCAATATCGGATGCCTCCGGCCCGAATCCCAAGGGAGACTCAGACTGTGCCCGGGCAAAACCAGAATCGGACTGCTCGGAACTCGAAAGAGTGTGTCCCGGGGCTACAGCGTTAACCCTTATTCGAGGGGCCATGCCCCTGGCAAGCGCTTCTGTCAATCCCATCATAGCAAACCGGGATGCAGTGTAAGATAGGTGATCAGGATTAGGGGATGCAACCTTTTGATCCAGGATATTAACAACTGAACCTTGACAACCCTCTGGTAATTGTTCGGAGAAACTCCGAATTAGCATGGTCTGTGCTCTTGCATTTACCGACATGTGGGCATCCCAACTCTCTTCTGTAACCGAGCATATATCGTCATGGAGAAACACTGATGCGTTGTTTACCAGGTCCGTAAGTGGGCCGATAGATTCCACGACCCTCTCGATTATGTCACTTGCACAGCCCGGTTCCGAAAGATCGGATTGGACAGATGTTGCCTTATTTCCCATAGACTCTATTTCCCGAACCAGGGCTTGAGCCTCGGACTTAGAAGTAAGGTATTGAACTGCCACAGAGAAACCTTCATTGGCTAGGCTAAGGCAAATTTCCCTGCCTATTCTCTTGGCCCCGCCAGTAACCAGAACGGTTCTCCGCATATGTGCCGGGAGGAATACTGACATTTTACCGATTGCTCAGAGCAATTAGACGGGCCATCACAAGAAAACGGTTAATGTCGGTCCTGCATCCGGCTGTTTGATGGAGAGGCGGTTACCGACCATCGAGCATTCAGATACTGGTTCCGGAGGTTGTGGAGGAGTCTCTAGAGCCAACCCCCTAGAAGCAAGAAAGACCACTAGGAAGAGGCTTCCTTCGTGGTTTAGAACGACACTGCCTGTTGGGGACTCTCAGATAAGGTTCAATGGAACTAAATCGAAGGTAAAACGACATGGCCTGAATACCGTTTGTGAAGAGGCAAGATGCCCCAACGTTCACGACTGCTGGGGTCGTGGTACGGCGACATTTATGGTGGCTGGAGAGGTTTGCACGAGAGGGTGCAGATTTTGCGCGGTAGGCACTGTAAAGCCCCCGCCAAAACTGAATCCCGCCGAACCAGTAGAGCTCGCAGGAGCTATAGGAAAGATGGGTCTGAGTTATGCTGTAATCACGGTTGTAAACAGAGACGACCTAGGAGACGGAGGGGCTAGTCACTACCGCGAGTGTATAATTGAGGTAAATAATCAGAACCCGGGTGTTGGACTAGAGTTGCTATGTTCAGACTTGGATGGAAATTTGGACTCTCTTGCCTTATTGCTCGAAGACCTGCCACTGAAGGTTTTCGCCCATAACGTGGAGTGCGTGCCCCGTCTAGACAAGGTAGTCCGCGATAGGCGAGCTTCTTTCCATCAGTCATTGGTAATTCTGAAGCAAGCTAAGTCTCTGCGCCCGGATATCCTGACAAAGACTAGCATCATGGTTGGTTTGGGCGAGACGGACGGAGAAGTAGAAGAAGCATTGGAGATGATTCGTGAGGCCGGAGTTGATATGGTTACGATTGGACAATACCTCCAACCAAGTTACAAGCACTTGCCAGTGGACAGGTTCCCTGAACCTGAGAGGTTTGCCGATTGGGATAGGGTAGCTAGAGAAATCGGGTTCGGTGCAGTAGCTAGTGGACCTCTTGTAAGATCCAGCTACAGGGCTGGCATGTTGTGGGACGAGGCAATGGGAGGTGAACCTGTAGTGACTAGAGACTCTACTGGTTCTGCAGTGAGTCACCTCCTACACAGAGAGGGAAAGATTACTGCTAGAGGTCAAATGCCTTGAGCTAGGAGGGTGCAAAGAGTATGGCAAAAAAGGATACGAAGAAGACAATTGACGTCCCAGACGCACCCTTCAGACCCGGTGAAGAAGCGAGTTTCGAGAGTTGGCCATGGAATCCCGGCGACTATGCGATGCCGGACCCAAAGACATGCTCCCCTGAGGACACATCCGAACTTGCATATGGGCTGGTAAGAGTACTTGACGATGATGGAGGTGCATCTGGCGAATGGGATCCAGGACTAAGTGCGGATGAGTTGCGAATGGGACTTGAGCACATGGTAAGGCTGAGGATTTTTGATGACAGGATGATGAAGATGCAAAGGACTGGGTTGCTATCATTCTACATGAGATCATTCGGAGAAGAGGCCGTGGCTATTGCCCAAACAATGGCTCTGGAAGAGCAGGATTGGATTTTCCCGACCTACAGGCAACCGGGGGCTCAATTTGTCAGAGGCCGAAGTATGGTGAGCATGATTTGCCACTGCATTGGCAACGAAGAGGATAATATCAAGGGAAGGCAAATGCCCGTCCACTATTCGTACAGGGAGGGGAGGTTCATCTCTGTTTCAAGTCCGGTTGGGACGCAATTCAGCCAGGCGGTTGGAGTGGCTCTAGCATCGAAGTACAAGGATCTAGACGAAGTCACCATTACTTGGATTGGGGATGGCGCCAGTGCAGAGGGAGACTACCACTATGCCCTAACTTTCGCCAGCGTTTACAATGCCCCTGTAATCCTTAATGTCGTTAACAATCAATGGGCAATTTCCACTCATGCAAACTTTGCCAGTGGAATTGCTAACTTCGCCGCAAGAGGCCTGCCCTACGGATTGGCCTCCATCAGAGTTGATGGAAATGACTTCCTAGCCCTATACTCGGTAACCAAGTGGGCTCGTGAAAGAGCCGCATCAGGAGCGGGGTCCACTCACATCGAGGTCCTAACATATAGGTCTGGAGCGCATAGTAGCAGCGACGACCCGAGCAGGTATCGTCCCGGTGACGAGCATACAAAGTGGCCAGGTGGAGATCCTGTTTCCCGATTGAAGCAGCATCTAATTCACATAGGGGATTGGAGTGAAGAAAGGCACTCTGAACTTGAAGAAAGGATTGATTCGGAGGTTGTTGAGGCATACAAAGAGGCCGTAAAATTTGGCGATCTGGCAAATGGCCCATATCCATCGGCGGATACAATTTTCACTGAAGTATACGAAGAAATGCCTTGGCATCTGAAAGAACAGCATGATGAGGTAATGGGGGACTGATTATGCCAAACATGAATATGATTCAATCACTAAATAGTGCTCTCGACATCATGCTAGAAAGGGACTCTGATGTAATTATATTCGGTGAGGACGTAGGTTACTTCGGGGGTGTCTTCAGAACCACCGATGGCCTCCAGGAAAAGCACGGGGAGCACAGAGTATTTGACTCCCCGCTTTCCGAAGGCGGGATTGCAGCAACTGCATTCGGAATGGGATTAAATGGCCTCAGGCCAGTGGTTGAGATCCAATTTGCAGACTATATTTTCCCAGCTTACGATCAGATTGTAAATGAGATCGCAAAGGTCCGCCATCGCTCAGGAGGGGAATTCTGGTCACCTGTGACACTTAGGACCCCGGCTGGAGGGGGAATAAGAGGGGGCCACCATCACTCCCAGTCACCCGAGTCACAATTTACTCACACCCCCGGCCTAAAGGTAGTCTACTGCTCGACTCCGTACAATGCAAAGGGCCTACTAATTAGCTCAATTGAGTCCAATGACCCGGTCGTATTTTTCGAGCCAAAGAGGTGTTACAGGGGACCATTCTACGGGGACCCGCATAACGTCCCAACATGGTCGGGTCACCCCGAGGCAGAGGTGCCGGATTCTCACTACAACATCCCCCTTGGTAAGGCGAGAATTGCCATAGAGGGAAATGATTGCACAGTGATTTCCTGGGGTGCCATGGTTCACGTCTGCGAGAAGGCAATCGAAGACAGTGGGATTTCGTGCGACCTGATAGACCTACAGACCCTACTACCTTGGGACAAAGAGGCCGTGATCAGTTCAATAGAGAAGACTGGGAGGTGCGTGATTGTTCATGAAGCACCGAAGACTAGTGGTTTTGGTGCAGAAATAGCGGCCTCGATTCAAGAGAGGTGTTTCTTCTACCTTGAAAATCCCATTCAGAGGGTTACGGGATGGGACACCCCTTTCCCCCATACTACTGAATGGGATTACATGCCCGGTCCCTCTAGGATCGCCGCGGCGATACACAAAACCCAGGAGGACTGAGATGGGAAATTACGTATTCAAACTACCAGACATCGGAGAGGGGGTAGTTGAGGGCGAAGTTGTCCAGTGGCACGTGTCCGAGGGAGATTCAGTATCCGAGGATGACCCAATCGTGGATGTAATGACTGACAAGGCAACTGTAACAATTCCGTCCCCAGTCAATGGAAAAATCAGCTCACTGAGTGGGGGGGTCGGTGATATGATTGCTGTTGGTTCTACCCTGCTGGAGATTGAGTCTTCAGACGGTGACGATGGGCCAGAAGAGAAACAACAGCACGTGACTGAGGAGCCAGAACAAGAGGAACCGGAGGTAATTGAGGAAGTCCAGAAGCCTCAGCCGAAGCCGGCCCCTGAACCTGCTCCCGTTGCCGCGCCAGATCCTGTCGGGAAATCTGTAAAGGCCACTTCACGAGTTCTGGCTAGTCCAGCAGTCAGGAAGAGAGCAAGGGAAGCCTTAGTGGATCTTTCCAGTGTTAGAGGTTCAGGTCCCGCTGGAAGAATAAGGCATGCAGACCTGGATGCTTTCATCGCCGCGGGTGGTTCTGTTTCCGGGGCCAGCCCCGTTGCATACTCGGAAAAGAGGACTGAAGTTACACCAGTCAAGGTCGTTGGACTAAGGAGGAAGATTTCCGAGCAAATGACACTGAGCAAGAGCAAGATTCCTCACTTCTCCTACTTCGAAGAGGTTGACATCACCGAGCTTGAGGCCCTCAGACAGGTACTAAACTCGTCCAGAGACGAGTCTCAACCCAAACTAACATACCTCCCATTCATCATGCTAGCACTATCGAAAATAATGCCTGAGCACCCCGAATGCAATGCTCACTTCGATGACTCGGAGGGAGTTGTAAACCGCCATGCTGCAGTTAATCTTGGAATTGCAACTCAGACAGAAAGGGGACTGTATGTCCCCGTAGTCAAGCACGTGGAGTCAATGGACGTCTGGAAGGCGGCTGCAGAAATGCAGAGAGTCTCCGGTTCAGCTAGGGATGGAAGTGCCAGCCTGGACGACCTAACTGGGTCGACATTCACAATCACGAGCCTGGGCAGAGAGGGCGGGCTCGGGGCTACTCCGATAATCAATCACCCAGAGGTTTCCATCCTCGGTGTGCATAAAGCCAGAGAAATGCCAGTAGTAAGAAACGGTCAAATCGTTATTAGGAGAATAATGAACCTTTCAAGCGCATTCGACCATAGGGTGGTCGATGGAGCTGATGGAGCGGCACTTATTCAGCATCTGAGGATGATGCTGGAAAATCCCGCGCTTATCTTCATGTGAGGGAACGGATATGTCAGAATCCCGAAAATGCCAGGTTCTAGTGGTTGGTGCGGGACCAGGGGGCTATGTTGCAGGAATCAGATCTGCTCAACTAGGACTGGAAACAGTAGTTGTCGAAGGCGACAAGGCAGGTGGGACCTGCCTAATCAGAGGGTGTATACCAAGCAAGGCGATCATTCACGCGGCTGAAAGATTCGAGGCTCTCAAGGAGCATTCTAGTGAAGGGGGGCACATGGGACTATCCGTCGAAGGAGAGCCAGAAGTGGACATGTCGGCTCTGATCTCCTGGAAGGACTCCATAGTTGGAAGGCTAAACAAGGGAGTCGAGGGTCTTCTGAAAGCTGCGGGTGCTGAACTAGTGAAGGGATGGGCGAGATTCGAAGGCCCGAAGAACTGTGTCGTCGAGACTGGGGATTCAGAGGTTTCCATTGAAGCAGAGAACGTCATTATCGCTACAGGTTCGAGCCACATCGACCTACCTTTCATGCCTTGTGACGAAGAGTTCATTCTCTCATCCACTGGTGCATTGGACCTTCAGAGACTACCCAAAAGTGTAGCGATAGTTGGAGGGGGTTATATCGGCCTCGAACTTGGATGTGCCCTTGCAAAGCTAGGGAGCAAGATTACTGTAGTCGAGGGGATGGGGAGCATACTTGCGATAATGGACAAGGAGATCCGTAGACCTCTTGAGCTCTGGCTGAAGAAGCACAATGTAGAAGTCCACACTGAGGCTCTTGCCAGAGGAGCCCAAATCAAGGGCAAAGGCGCTTCTAGGAAGGTTGAGTTAACCTTCGAAAAGGATGGGGGGGAAGAGAAAATCAAGGTCGACAAGGTCCTAGTCACCGTCGGAAGAAGTCCAAACACGAAGGGTTGGGGCCTGGAAAACATGGGAGTGAGGATGGACCCATCAGGCAGGTTCATCAGGACCGATAGGCAATGCCGTACTTCCGTACCAGGAGTTTATGCTATTGGAGACGTATCAGGAGAGCCTATGCTTGCCCACAAGGCTAGTGCAGAGGGGGAAATGGTAGCCGAGATTATCGCTGGGCACAAGAGAGAATTCGACAAGGTCGCAATTCCTGCTATAGTTTTCACGGAACCAGAAATAGTCTCAGTCGGATTGACGCCCGAAGAGGCCGAGGGGCGGGGCGAGGAGATTATTGTTGGAAAATTTCCGCTTGCAGCAAATGGTCGGGCACTGAGTATTGAGGCAGAGAAAACGGGAGGTTTCATCAGAGTAACAGCAAGGGAGTCTGACCACGTAATACTGGGAGTCCAGGCAGTAGGCAGCCACGTTGCAGAACTGCATGCCGAGTTCGTACTAGCCCTAGAAATGGGGGCTCTCCTGGAAGACGTAGCTGGGACAGTACATGCCCATCCAACGATGGCAGAGTCCTTCCACGAGGGGGTTCTCAAGACCCTTGGCCATGCAATCCACATCAGCTGAGGCGAGTGAATGGAAATTAGAATCCTGAAATCAGGGTTAGTTGAGCATGAAGTAATGGCCGAAGCGATGAGGGATTTGCAGAAGAAGAGGATCGCCGGAGAGATTGGTGACACACTAATTTTCGTCGAGCATCCAGAAGTGGTGACTATAGGACCAAAGGCCGTAAGAGACGGTTTTGATGTCAAAGGATACCCGACCTCAATTACTGACAGGGGAGGGGGCATCACATGGCATGGCCCGGGGCAGTTGGTCGTCTACCCAATAGTAAAGTGGGGAGTTCATGAACAAAGCGTAAGGGGGATTATTGAGAGGCTGGAAGATTGGGCCATCGACGCCCTCCTAGACTGCGGAATCTCCGCATACAAGGACGATAGTATGCAAGGGGCATGGGTTGACGGGCACAAGATATGCTCCATCGGCCTCTCTTTCCTACACTGGGTTAGTCGCCATGGGATGTCNATAAACGTNGATACCCCGGGAAGTAGGGTGGAGGAACTGGAAGGATGCGGGATGAAGGCCGGCGTNCACACTAGCCTGGCCAGACTAGGNTACAATTCCGATAAAGACGGCAACATTATCGACATCGAAAGNATTGAGNCCAGTTTGCGAAAGCTTTGCGAGAAGCACCTGGGAAGGAAGCCTACAGAACCAGNGGAGTGGGTGCCGGGGATTCTCGCATGAACAGGCCACAGAGGTCGAGCCTGGCCAAACACTGGNCTCTGGACCCAGATTTGACCTTCCTGAACCATGGCTCATTTGGAGCAACNCCCAATGAGGTTTTGGATGAGCAGAGTAGATTGAGAATTCAAATTGAGAGAGATCCGGTTAGGTTCTTCGAAAGAGATTTCATCCGNAAATTGGACAGTTCCAGAGAAGCACTCTGCGAATTCCTCAATGCCGAACCGATGGGAATGACATTTGTCAAGAACGCCACCGAGGGAGTCAACACTGTCCTAAGAAGCCTTGAGTTGAATCCGGGGGACGAAATTATCGTACCAAATCACAGCTACCAGGCATGCTGGAACGCTGTTGACTTCGTCACTTCCAGATCAGGAGCGAAGACTGTAGTGGTAGACATCCCCTTCAGATTGGATGGCAATCAAGGAGTAGTTGAAGCAATAATGGGTGCAGTAACTGAACGAACTGTACTGGCATTAATCGACACCGTTACCAGCCCCACCGGAATTAGGATGCCATTCGAAGAACTGGTTTCAGAATTACAATCCGAGGGGGTGGATGTGCTACTGGATGCGGCCCATGGGCCTGGCATCGTTCCCCTGGACCTGACGAATCTTGGAGCAGCTTACTGCACGGGTAATTGCCACAAGTGGATCTGCACGCCAAAGGGTTCAGCATTCCTACATATCCGGAGCGATAAGAAGTCAGAAATTAGACCACTAAGCATCGGACATGGAGCCACCCATGAGGGGAGTGCACAGGAGAGATTCGACTACGAGTTTGCATGGACGGGAACTCAGGACCCCACTCCATGGCTATGCATTCCCAAGGCCCTGGAGTTCATCGGAGGATTGGTGGAAGGTGGTTGGCCTGCGATAATGGAGAGGAATAGAAATCTAGTAATCGAGGGTAGGAAGATAGTATGCGAGGCGCTGGGCACAACGGCTCCTGTTCCTGAGTCAATGGTTTCGTCTATTGCGGCTGTTGAGATGCCCGGAAACGGCGAGGTTGGTGCGATGAGCTTGGAAGGAGATCCCTATCACAACTTCCTTCTGGATGAATATGGCATCCAGGTTCCCGTTTTCCCATGGAGGCACCATGGAAAAAGATACATCAGAATCTCAGCACAACTGTACAACGATATTGACGAGTACAGGTTTCTCGCGGATGCCCTAAGAGAGAGCATTTGACACAAGCAACCATTGAAGGGCAGAAGTACGGCCGGGCAGTCATGCCCGAGGCAGTGGTGGCAATAACTGGGGCATCGGGTGCTAGGTACGGAGTCAGACTTGTCGACTCATTAATTGAACATGGGTGGGAAGTCAGCCTAATCGTTACTAGCACTGGTGCAATAAATCTGGATTTGGAATGCGGAGTCAGTCCTGCAGATCTAGTTCGGGAAGGAGTGAAGCTTGAGGATAATGGCAACCTAGCTGCAAGATCTGCATCCGGTTCTGCTAGATTCGACGCTTACGTAGTATGTCCCGCAAGTGGAACTACGATAGGAAAGATAGCCTCGGGAATTAGCGATAACCTTGCCACTAGGAGTGCACTNGTCGCAATGAAGGAAAGAAGGAAGTTGATTTTAGTACCNAGGGAGGCNCCCTACTCTACGCCTCATCTGAGAGCAATGTCCAANCTATCAGAGTGGGGAGTAGTAATTCTACCGGCCAGCCCGGGATTCTACCACTCTCCCGAATCAATAGATGACTTAGTTGACTTTGTTGTGGCCAGGATCCTAGACCAATTGGATATCGAGCATACCCTTGGNAAGAGGTGGACCGGGGAAGAAGTTGCATCCGAAGATTGATGCCTAAGTTGACCTATCATGGAATGGGTTCAATAAAGGCACAAACAGGCTAGATGGCCGAAAGCATGACTGAATGGGAATCGAAAACTGTCGATGAGCTCAAGCAGGAGNTGAAGTCAAGGGGACTTTCTGTATCGGGAAAAAAGTCCGAACTAGTAAGNAGNCTTGATTCNGAAAATATNAGTTCTGGCGTATTGGANGCCGAGATTGTTTCGGGCNCTNGGGGAGGCGGAGAGCGAGGAATCATTGAGGCAATGAAGTCAATCGGTAATTTGAGAAAATCGGAATTTCCCATTTCAACGTTAATTGTTGCTGGAATTATCATCGTCGGTGCCACTGGCGGCGCCCTACTATTCGGTGACGACCTGGTTGAATGGATCCAAGGAGAACCTGATTACAAGCTAATCGATTTCGACGCGAATCAAACTAGGGCCTATGCTGATGGTCTAGTCTCTCTCGGTCATCCCGTATGGGAAGGAAGGTTATCCGGAACAGTGGAGGAAGAGAATACTGCNCAATCGATAAAAACCAACTTCTCCAATAGTGGAATCCCCTCCACGTTGGAAGAATTCGAAGTTCCCTTGTTCTATATGGGAAACCAATTCGACCTCATGATTTGCCAGCCTGGGAACGTCGGAGGAATCATCGGCGGACCGACTCCTTGCTCGATTGCCGATCTAGACAGGGAAGAGACGGAGTTCGAACACAGAGTCGACTACGTGGTACAAGGATACAGCGGGGATGTGAACATCGTTGCGAGCAGCAACACTCAGGTTATCGATCTCGGGATTGGGAACGAATCTGCTGACTGGGGTGCAGCGGCTAATGGGATAGGAATAGTTTGGCTACGCGATGGNCAGGATGGGCAAGNGGGGACAGAGAGNAACACCGTCCTGATGAAAAGGGCGCAGGAGAACAGCCTCAGGGGACTAATCACCATTAATGAGAGGCAGAACTGTGATGAGTTGATCTCTGGAGACTGTGTCCCTTACTCGAAGTCACTGGACATAACACAGTTCGAGGAGAAACCGTACAACATCGGATTCATCATGGTATCAAAGAGCGTTGGCGAATCCATAGTTGAACAGGTAGTGAATGGGGATGGGATGCTGCAGATGCAAATAGAAGTCGACAATCAGGTAGAGGGTTACATCCATGTCCCTTGTGGAATAATTGAGGGTGAGACAGACTCATTGATCGTTATTGGTGCCCATCACGACACCGTGTACAACGGACAAGGGGCAGTGGACAATACTGCAGGAACCGCCACAGTTTTGGAGATGGCTAGGCAGATTGCTCTGCTTCAGACAGAACTGGGGCAACCAAAGATGACCATCTATTTCTGCACGTGGGGTGGCGAAGAAGAGGGCCTCTGGGGGTCAACTGAGTGGGTAAAAAAGCACCAAGCCGAATTAAGCGAGAACCTCAGGCTATACATAAATCTGGACATGAATCACGTTGATGCCCAGAGAAACACTGGGTTGACTCTTCAGGGAAACAGCCCCGGGGACGTAAAGAGCATCAATGGGATTGTAAGCAAATTCTCGGAGGCTCACCCTCAACTTGCAGGAAAGTATGACATCACCGTCAGAGAGCTTGGCTCAGAAGAAATGCCCTACAATTCTGACCATGCTCCCTTCGTATACAACGTCCATGAAGGTTCGGAATCGGAGAATAGTTATGGGAGGACAATGTTGTGCTATGGATCTGGTTCGTCTGAGTATCACACATACTTGGATACCATGGATCGGTTCAACGAAGAAAGCCTAACTATTTCTGGGATAATTTACGGCTCCCTTGTAATGCACATAGCTTGGGGCTAAGTTTGGCAAAACGAAATTACTTCTGGGTAGTTCGGCTCCATCCCTGGGTTCTCTGCCACCCAAGAATATCCGACTGTTCCGTCTTTCTCCACAACGAATACCGCCCTCTGGAATGCTGTGAATCCAGGAGCTCCGAAGTCAGAAATTTCTAGGCCGTAGGAACCGATAGCGGTCCTCTTGACATCGCATAAAAGAGGGAATCCTATGTCGTTCATCTCCGCAAACTGCTTGTTGGCAAATACATTGTCTGCAGAGATTCCCAAAACGGTTGCTTCGGCCTCACCCAAAGCGCCCAAGGAT